>JAHYJD010000078.1 GCA_019429365.1 Bacteroidales bacterium
GTTTTCAATGCGCACCCCAATGCCTTCTTCTTTGATGTAGATGCCGGGCTCACACGAAAGCAGCATACCAGGTTTAAAGGTCTCGAAGCGATGGCCTTCATCATGCACATCGAGGCCCATGAAATGGGAGGTGCCGTGGGGATAATATTTTTTTACGGCAGGGTTGGCCGGATCCTGTTTTTCAATGTCGTGACGGGTAATCAGCCCCAGTCCGAGCAATTCCTTTTCCATGATCTTCATCACCTCCTTGTGGTAGGCATCGATATGGGTGCCGGGCACCAGCATTTGGCGGGCTTCTTTCATTACACGCAGGCAGGCGTTGTAAACCTCTTTCTGGCGTTGGGAAAAGCGTCCGTTGACGGGGAAGGTACGCGTCATGTCGCCGGCATAATTGGCATATTCAGCGCCGGTGTCGAGCAGCAGCAAGTCACCGTCTTTACACACCTGGTTGTTGGTAACATAATGCAGCACGCAGGCATTGGCACCCGAGGCCACTATGGGATAGAATGAGTGACCAGTGGCCCGGTTTCGTATGTATTCGTGTACCACTTCGGCTTCGATTTCGTATTCCATTACCCCGGGTTTCACAAATTTCAGCACCCTGAGGTAGGCTCCAGTGGTAATATCGATGGCTTTCTGAATGATCTCCAGTTCGGCAGGCGACTTGATCAGCCTAAGCGCAGTGACAATGGGTGTGGCCCTGCGGTAGTTGTGCAATGGGTACTTTTCGATTAAATCATGCGCAAAACGAAGGCTGCGATAGTTGTGTTCGCCCGGGTAGCGTGAGTTTTCAATGGTGTTGAGGTACACATTGTCGGCATACATCATGGCCTCCTTCCTCATGGCTTCGAAAGCCGGCAACCAGAGCACCGATTGTATGCCAGAAGCCTCGGTGGCTTCTTCTTTGGTGTACTTATGCCCTTCCCATATGGCAATGTGCTCGTTGGTTTCGAGCAGAAAAAGTACCTCGCGCAAGGCGGGGTTAGGACTGTCGGGAAAAAGCATCAGCATGCTTTTCTCCTGGTCGATGCCGGTGAGGTAAAAAAAGTCGGGGTTTTGCCTGAACGGGAAAAACTGGTCGGCGCTGCGGGGCTGCTCATCGTTCGAAAAGAAAAAAGCCACCGAGCCCGGAGCCATCTTTTCCACAAAGTTCTTTCTGT
This sequence comes from Bacteroidales bacterium, assembly GCA_019429365.1. Taxonomy (GTDB): domain Bacteria; phylum Bacteroidota; class Bacteroidia; order Bacteroidales; family UBA7960; genus UBA7960. The sequence goes on from JAHYJD010000078.1 coordinate 1,161, forward strand.
TATTAATAAAAATTTGGCTGTCTAAAGGCAAGTACTTCATAATGATAGGAATTATCAGGCTTAAAATTACTGATTTATTGTTATTTAAAAAGAATTCAAATAAGCGAATTACTTGCAAAAAATGTACTAATAATCTACATTTGTTTGCCAATGGCTTCAGGAAAATTCATAGGTCCTTGGGTCGCGGGAAAATTGCCTGAATACAAATAAACTAAAAAATGCCGTAACAGGCTGCAGGTTTTAGGATTATTTAACGACCTGCAGGTTGTTTACAAAAACCTTGCACTGTATTCTTCCTTGATATTTTTTGGCTGATTCGTTTATAACCAGTGAATTTAATCAACTCCACCCAACATGAAACAATCTACTTTAAAGTTATCCTCACTTAGCCATAAATTTATTCTGGCTCTGGCGGGTTTGTTCCTGATGCTGTTTCTAAGCACGCATCTGCTCACCAACCTGCTGATGCTTACCGGCGACAGCAGCGCCTTCGACCAGGCCGTAGAGTTTCTCAGCACCAACCCCATTATTAAGGTGGTTGAATATGTGCTCTTTGCGGCCTTCATCATCCACATCATTTTCGGGGTTATTGTGTGGCTCAACAACAACAAGGCACGACCTGTGAAGTATTATGTGGCTTCTGGGTCCGAAACATCTTACTTTTCGAAGTTCATGATCCATACCGGGCTAATCATCTTTGTTTTCCTGGTTATCCACCTTGTTAATTTTTATTTTGTGAAACTGGGCCTGGTGGCTGTGCCAGAGTATGCCAGCGACAGCCACGACTTCTATGCCATGGCAGTGGTGCTTTTCAAAGAACCGCTTTACTCGCTGATTTATGTTGTTTGCTTTATCTTTCTTGGTTTTCACCTCAAGCACGCCTTTCAGTCGGCTTTTCAAACACTGGGACTGAACCACGACAAGTACTTCCCGGCCATTAAGGTAATAAGCACTATTTACGCGCTGGTTATCAGCATTGGGTTCAGTATCATCCCCGTTTATTTCTATTTTTTCCATTAAGAATTTCACACGAAAAAACTGTGAGCTATGATAAAGCTTGATTCGAAAATACCGGGCGGTCCGATTGCCGACAAATGGAGCAACTACAAAAACTCCCTTCGGCTGGTGAATCCCGCCAACAAGAAAAAACTGGAAATCATCGTGGTGGGCACCGGCCTTGCCGGGGCTTCTGCCGCCAGTGCGCTGGGCGAACTGGGTTACAACGTGAAGGTGTTCTGTTTCCAGGACTCACCCCGCCGGGCCCACTCGGTAGCTGCCCAGGGGGGCATTAATGCCGCCAAAAACTACAAAAATGATGGCGACTCCATTTACCGCCTGTTTTACGATATGATCAAGGGCGGTGACTACCGGGCCCGCGAAGCCAATGTGTACCGGGCTGCTGAGGTGAGCAACGAGGTGATCGACCATTTTACGGCTTTGGGCGTGCCTTTTGCCCGCGATTATGGCGGCATGCTCGACAACCGCTCTTTTGGCGGGGTGCAGGTGTCGCGCACCTTTTATGCCAAGGGCCAGACCGGCCAGCAATGCCTGCTTGGCACCTACTCGTCGCTCAACCGGCAAATCGCCAAGGGCCGCGTGAAAATGTTTCCGCGACGCGACATGCTCGATGTGGTGGTGATCGATGGCAAGGCCCGGGGCATTATTACCCGCAACCTGGTTACCGGCGAAATTGAACGCCATGGCGCCCATGCCGTGGTGCTGGCCACCGGCGGTTATGGCACGGTGTTTTATCTTTCTACCCTGGCCTTGGGCAGCAATGCCACGGCCGCCTGGAGCGCACATAAAAAAGGCGCCCTTTTTGCCAACCCCAGCTTCATACAGATTCACCCCACCAGCATTCCGGTGCTCAACGATTATCAGTGCAAGCTAACGCTAATGTCGGAATCGCTGCGAAACGACGGCCGGGTGTGGGTGCCAAAGGAAAAGGGCGACAAGCGCCATCCAAGCCAGATCCCCGAAGGGGAGCGCGACTATTACCTGGAGCGCCGCTACCCCACCTTCGGTAACCTGGTGCCGCGCGATGTGGCCTCCAGGGCTGCCAAGGAAAGATGCGATGCAGGTTACGGCGTGGGCGATACCGGGCTTTCGGTTTATCTCGATTTTAAGGATGCCATTGCCAAACAGGGGCAGAAAGCCATTCAGGACAAATACGGCAACCTGTTTGAAATGTACGAGAAGATAACCGGCACCAACCCGTACACTGAACCCATGCGCATCTATCCCGCCGGGCACTATACCATGGGCGGCCTTTGGGTCGACTATAACCTGATGACCACCATTCCGGGCCTTTACGCCATTGGCGAGAGCAACTTCTCCGACCACGGCGCCAACCGACTGGGAGCCAGCTCGCTAATGCAATGCTCGGGCGATGGGTATTTTATCCTGCCTTACACTATTGGCGATTATATGGCCGACGAAATCAGGGTTCCAAAAACCGACACCAGCCACCCTGAGTTTGAAAAAGCCGAGAAGGGCGTTAAAGACCGCATTGAACGCCTTATAGCCGTAAACGGCACCCAGACTGCCAGTTCCTTCCATAAGAGACTGGGCAAGATCCTGTGGGACCACTGCGGCATGTTTCGCAATGCACAGGGCCTGCAAAAAGGCCTGGAGTTGCTCAACGAGCTGGAGGAAGAATTCTGGAAAGAGATCAAGATTCCGGGCAGCAAAGAGGAGATGAACCAGGAGCTGGAGAAAGCCATTAAGGTAGCCGACTACTTTGAGGTGGGCCGCTTGATGATTGAAGATGCCCTGGCCCGCAACGAGTCGTGTGGGGCACACTTCCGCGAGGAATACCAGACCGAACAGGGCGAAGCCCGTCGCGATGATGCCAACTACTCATACGTGTCGGCCTGGGAATATCAGGGTCACGGCAAAAAACCGCTGCTGCATAAAGAGCCGCTGAAGTTCGAATTTGTCGAACTGAAGGAAAGAAGTTACAAATAAGCCTCTAACCTATTGAAACCATGGATATAAAACTAAAAATATGGCGCCAGAAAAACGCCAGCACCAAGGGCCGGTTCGAAGATTACGATCTTAAGGATGTCTCTCCGGAAATGTCGTTCCTGGAGATGCTCGACTACCTGAACAAGCAACTTATTGAAGGTGGCAAGGAGCCCGTAACTTTTGAGCACGACTGCCGCGAAGGTATTTGCGGCACCTGCGGGCTTTACATAAACGGAAGGCCCCACGGGCCACTTACCCACACTACCACCTGCGAGCTGCATATGCGCGAGTTTAAGGATGGGGAAACCATCATTGTGGAGCCCTGGCGCTCAAAGGCATTCCCCATCATAAAAGACCTGGCCGTTGACCGCAGCGCTTTCGACAAGATTATGCATGCCGGTGGTTTTATCAACGTTGACACTGGCTCTTCAAAAGAGGCCAACGCCATCCCAATCAACAAAAAGATCGCCGACCGGGCCTTTGATGCTGCTGTTTGTATTGGCTGTGGCGCCTGTGTGGCGGCCTGCAAAAACTCTTCGGCCATGCTGTTTGTGGCAGCAAAAGTATCGCAATACGCTATGCTGCCACAGGGAAAGGTAGAAGCCGCAGACAGGGTGCAGCGTATGGTGGAGAAAATGGACGAGTTAGGCTTTGGTTATTGTTCAAACACCTATGCCTGCGAGTTCGACTGCCCAAAGGGCATTTCTGTTGAATTTATCGCCCAGATGAACCGCGAATTTATCTCCGCAAAGATGTGTTCGCACAAGAACCACTAGCCCTTATGTTAAAAATTCTAAAAAGCACTAAACATGCGTTTAGTGCTTTTTTTTCATTTTCATCAGTCCCATCAATGATTTTCAACGCTTTATCTTATAAACATTTAAAAAAAATAATTTGAAAGGCTAGGAAGTTTTAAAATATATTTATATATTTGCTACATCTGAAGTAATTGAGTATTAACTGAACAAATATTAAACATTATGGCAACCCAGAAACTTGATCCCAAGAAATTGGAAGAAGCAGCAAGCAAGCTGAGGGCGATTGCTCATCCGATGCGGATCGCGATCATTGGCCTGCTTGAAAAAAAGGAGCAAATGAATGTTACCGAGATATACGAAAGTCTTAAAATCGAACAAGCCTCGGCCTCCCACCATTTGAACATCCTTAAGACCAAAGGCGTTCTCGACTCTCGCCGTGCGGGCAAAAATACCTTCTATTTTCTCAAGCACGAAGCTTTGACCCAGGTTATTGACTGCATTAACCGTTGTCACTAAACCTCAGGCTACAAAAAAGCAAGCTGCCCCCGGGCAGCTTTTTTTTTGCCCGGTGCAGACCCAAGGGAAAAAACCTGTTTTTTTTGGGGTAACACTTAGCAATTATATTGTCTTTTTCATAAATTTGCATGCTAAACCGACATAAAAAAACCTCTCGTTATGAAAAAAACAATTCTGGTCGCTAACATTTTTATTTTTTGCATACTCACCTCTTTTGGCCTGATGGCCAATGGACCTGAGCTCTCCTTTTCGCTTGAGCGCCTCGACTATGGCACGGTCTATACCGACGAGATGCCCGAAACCAAAATAGACATTGAGTTTTCGAACACCGGCACTGCCCCGCTGCTGCTCAGTGGCGTCAGAGCCTGCTGCGGCACCAGGGTGCTGAGCTGGCCCCGCGAACCCCTCATGCCTGGCGAAAAAGGAACCATTACCGTTGAGTTCAGACTGGCGCCAAGGGCACAACGTATTAGCCGTACTGTAACGGTAACCTCTAACGACACCAAAAGCCCCACCTCCATTTTCAGGATTATCGGTCAGGTGGAAGATAGGGCGGCAGAACCTCCAAGATAATTTTTTCTGCTAAACTGTTTTATGTGCCTAGTTTTTTGGTATAATTGTTGATTAAAATCACTTCAGTTTTCTAAATCGTTTCATGAAAAAATGAATGCTATGAAAAAGGTTTCTTTTCTTTTTTGCATTCTGGTGTTAAGCACCACCATGCTTTTTGGTCAGGCCGCAGGGCCCAAATTTGAGTTTGTTGAAGAGTCCATCGACCTTGGCACTTATTACACCGACAACCTTGAGGTAATAAAAATTGAAATAGAATTCGAAAACAAGGGCGATCAGCCCCTTGTGGTCAGCTCTGTAAGAGGTTGTTGCGGCACCCGTATTACTGCCTGGACCCGCGAACCCGTTAATCCGGGTGAAAAAGGTACCATTACCGCCGAGTTCAGGCCGGCACCCCGTGCCCACAGCATTAGCCGCACGGTTACAGCCATGTCGAACGACGCTTCTGGCCAGAAAATCTTCCGCATTCGCGGAAAGGTGGAAGAACCCACCACCGGGTTTAATCCCGAACCGGCAACCAAAGCGCCCACCGCAAGGTAAATCATTGGGCTTCGTAAACTCTTGGCTACCGCCTTATACTGGAATCTCTGCCTCTGAATGTTCAGGCGGCAGGGATTCTTCTTTTTCTGGTCATTTAGAAAAACTTTTTGTGTTTTTTATGCGTTTAAGAAAATAAAATTAAGCCTATGCGTATCTTACTCTGGATCTCCCGTATTGTTTTCGGACTGGTGTTCATTTTTTCGGGTTTTGTAAAAGCCATCGACCCCCTGGGCTCCACTTACAAGTTCCAGGATTACTTTCTCTCCTTCGGGCTCGATTGGATGTTTTCGCTGGCCCTGCCCCTGGCCATTATCCTGAGTACACTCGAATTTTTGATCGGCGTGAATGTGCTGCTGGGCATAAAAATGCGCCTTAGCGCCCTGGGCGGCTTGCTTTTCATGCTCTTCTTCACCCCACTCACACTCTATGTAGCCATTTTCGACCCGGTGCCCGACTGCGGCTGTTTTGGCGATGCCCTGATCATAAGCAACTGGCAAACGTTTTATAAAAACATTGTTTTTCTGGCAGCAGCCATTTTCATTTTCATAAAACGCAAGGAAATTAAGCCACTCTGGTCGGAGCGCAACGACTGGTACCTTTCGGGTGTGGTGACCTTAATTGGCATAATGATTTCGGTGTACTGCCTGCGTAATCTGCCCATTATCGACTTCCGGCCCTGGAAGGTGGGTAACAACGTGCTCGAGCTTATGACTGCCGAGCCCGAAGAAGCCGACATTTATCTCATTTTTCAAAACCAGCAAACCAGGGAGCTGGCCGAATACCCTGCCACCGATTACCCCTGGGATGATGAAGAATGGAACCAGCTGTGGAAGTTCAAGGACCAGCGCCGCGAGATTATCAAGCCCTACGTGCCGGCGCCCATTGATGATTTTGCCCTGTACGACGAATACGGCGACGACTATACCGACAGCTACATTGCCAACCCCGATTACCAGTTTCTGCTGGTGGTATACGACCTGGCCAGGACCAATACCAAAGCCTTTTCAAAAAGGATTAACACCCTTGCAGCCGCCGCCGAGGAGCATGGATATTCTTTCATTGCCCTTACAGGATCATCATTTGAGGCCATTGATGCTTTCCGCCACGAGCACCAAACCCCCTATTACTTTTACCAGGCTGATGGCGTAAAACTCAAAACCATCATCCGCTCCAATCCGGGACTGGTGCTTATGAAAGACGGCGTGGTGCTGGGCAAGTGGGCGCATCGCAATATACCCGACTTCGAGACCATTCAAAAAAAATATATGGATTAACAAGGAAGTTTTTCAACTTCTCTTTTTCCGGAAGAAATCTGTCATCAAAGCCGCGCATTCCGTGGCTTTGATGCCTTTTACCACATTGGTTTTCGGATGAAAAGGATTTTTGTGGAAAGCAGAAAAGCCCTTTTTCTCATCATCAGCGCCATATACCACTTTGCTGATCTGGGCCCAGTTCAGGGCACCGGCGCACATCAGACAGGGCTCCAGGGTGACGTACAAAGTGCAATCAACCAGGTATTTCCCGCCAAGGTAATTGGCTGCAGCAGTTATTGCCTGCATTTCGGCATGGGCAGTTACATCGGTAAGCCTTTCGGTAAGGTTGTGCGCCCGGGCTATGATGCGCTCGTTGCAAACCACCACGGCGCCCACGGGCACTTCATCTGCCTCAAAAGCTTTGCGCGCTTCTTTCAGCGCCTCACCCATAAAATGATCGTCAGAAAAAATGGTGAGCCCCATAAGAATTTAATTTGTGGAGCAAAGGTAAGCCAAACTGGCTTAAATGGCATTTAAATGGTGCTTAAACCAGCAGCTAAGCAGCAGTTGCATTTTTTTTCCATCGCTTACGCGGAAGCGCTGCGAGGTGAGACTTTGGGGTGAAGCCGGTTCAATTTTGCGAAGCAGCTCAAGGTAATAACGGTAGGCCAGGAAAACGCCCAGGCGAACATCCTTCTTGAGACCTTTTATCCCCGGAAGGGATTCGGCAAAATCTGCCCTCAGTTCTTCTTCAATCTCAAGCTTCTCCTTTTCTGAAAAGGTATTGTAGTCCACATTGGGAAAATACACGCGCCCGCGCTCTTCATAGTCCGACTGCATATCGCGCAGGAAGTTGACTTTCTGAAAGGCTTCGCCCAGCTTACGGGCAGGCGGCACCAGTTTTTCGTATCCTGCACCGTCGCCATCGTAAAACACCCGCAGACACATAAGTCCCACCACCTCGGCCGAGCCGTAAATATATTCCTGGTATTCGGCCCTGTTGAAGGTTTTTTTATAAAGGTCCATGTCCATGCTTTTCAGAAAGGCTTCGATCAGGTCGTGACCGATCTTGTATCGATTCACCGCCCACTGAAAACTGTGCAATATTGGGTTAGGACTCATTTCCTTTTCGATGGCATCGAAGGTTTCCTTGCGAAAGCGCTCCAGCAAGGCTCTTTTATCCTGATCGTGAAAGGTATCCACGATTTCGTCGGCAAAGCGCACAAAGCCGTAAATGGCATAAATGGCTGGGCGGTATTTCTTACGCAGCAGCCAAACTCCCAGAGAAAAGGAAGTGCTGTAGTTTTTTGTGGTTACCTCACTGCATTGCAGCGCATTACTTGTGTAGAGATCCATATTTTTTGTCTATTCGTTCAACCACTAATTTTGAACTGATCACGGCCATGGGCAGTCCGGTGCCGGGAACTGTGGAGGCACCGACATAAAACACATTACCAAACTCTTCATCAAAATTCTTTGGCCTGAACCCGCCGATCTGACTCAGGTTGTGCCCCAGGCCCAGGCCGCTTCCACGGTAAAGGTTAAATGCCTTCTCCCAATCCACAGGCGTAAGCACCGTTTTCGACACAATGTGCTTCTCCACGTCAATGCCAATGCGCTGGCCCAGGTCTGTCAGGATATTATTGGCCACTTCATCGCGGTCGCTCCAGTCGGGCTTAAATCTAAGGTCGGGCACAGGGCAAAGAATAAAGAGGCTTTCGCAGCCCTCAGGAGCTGCCTCAGGGTCGGATTTGGAAACCACGTTCACGTAGTAATAGGGCTGGTCGAGCTTCACGGAGTTTTTAAATACATTACCCGAGTATTCCTTGAAGTTGGTTCCCAGGAAATAGTTGTGAAGCGGCACATCGTCCAGCTTAGTATCGAGCCCAATATACATGGTAAAAGGCGCCATGGTCCACTGAAGCTTGTCCATTTTCTCCTGGTTAAACTTCTTGCGCTTGAAAATCTTGTGCCGGAAAAGGGCCGCATCGGCATTGACCACAAAAAGATCGGCATTCCATTCTTTACCATGCTGGTCAACCAGGGTATTCAGTTTTCCTGAATCAGTATTTTTATAGTCAACAATCTCCGTATTGTAATGAATGGGGATTCCGGCCTTGTCCATTTCTTTTGTCAGGCCTTCCACAATTTTGTACATTCCGCCATGCACGTTGTGGTAGCCATCATGCACCAGCTCGGTGTACGACAGTATGGTATAAATGGCCGGAGTATCGAAGGGGGTAGCCCCCAGAAAAAAGGCCACCAGCGAAAAGATTTCCTTCACTTCGCGCGACTCGAAATGGCGCTCCATTTCCTGCCACACGGTGCGTATCATGCGCGGGGAGTACTTTACCGGCACGCGCGTGAGCGTAAGCAGATATTGCCAAATGGAGTCGTAGTTTCTTTTTAGCACCACAAACTCCACGTCATGAAAAAAGCGGGCTGCCGAATCAAGGAAGCGATTCATCTTCTCCCTGAAGTTGGGCTCCACTTCTTCAAACTCCTTTGCAAGGCGGTCAAGGTCTTTGTAAATCACATAGCGCTTGTCGGATCCCCTGAAATTGACCGAATACAATCGGTCCAATTCCCTGAACTCAAAAGGCATTTCTTTCAGTTGGGCGTCTTCAAAAAACTCTTTAAACTCGTAGGTCATACTAAAAAAAGTGGGGCCCATATCCCAGGTAAAGCCATCTTTTTTCAGTTGATTGAGCCTTCCGCCAGGCTGGTGGAACTTTTCGAGCATTTCAACCTTGTAACCACGCCTGTGAAGCCGTAGTGCGGTGGTTAGGCCTCCCAGCCCGCTTCCAACGATCAAAACCTTCTTCATAATGCCTCCTTGTTATTATTCCAGATTTATGGCACCTTAATTTAAGCCTAAATTATTCAAATATTTTGAATTTAAACAAAAAGCTTATGTTAATGTTTGCAGTAAAGAAGTAATTTTATCCAAACAATTGTAAAATTACGGGGATGAATCAGCATGCGGCAGTAATAGGTTCAGGCATTGGCGGGCTGGCTTCGGCCATAAGGCTCGCAGCAAAAGGTTACCGGGTAAGTGTTTTTGAACAGGCACCCAAAGCGGGTGGCAAAATCAACGAACTGCGCTTGCAAGATTTCCGCTTCGACACCGGCCCATCGCTGTTCACCTTCCCTGCCCTGGTGGATGAGCTTTTTACCCTTTGCGGGGAAAACCCCCTGGATTATTTTGGTTACCGCCCGGTAAAAACCTCATGCAAATACTTTTGGGAAGATGGCACCGTAGTGAATGCCTGGCAGCAGCCCAATGAATTTGCAGCAGAAATTGAAGAGGTTACCGGCGTCGATGCCGAAAAGGTTATGAGCTACCTGACCGAAAGCGAAAAGCTATATGAGCTTACCGGCGACGCCTTCCTTTTTCACTCGCTGCATAAGCTCTCGAATTTTGCCAAACCCGTTTTTCAGAAAACCATTTTCAATTCTCTGAAGCTCGACCCTTTCCGCACCTTACACAAAAGAAATAAGCAATGGTTTGGCCACCCCAAGGTAGTTCAACTTTTCGACCGCTACGCCACCTACAACGGTTCAAGCCCATACAAAACACCAGCCACCCTGCGCATGATCGCCCACCTGGAGCACAACATGGGCACCTTTTTTCCCGAAAAGGGCATGTATGATATTGTTAAAACACTTACTGCCCTGGCCGAAAGACAAGGGGTGCAGTTCCATTACCATACCCGGGTGGAAAGGGTGATTACACAAGATGGAACCGTGACGGGACTTAGGGTAAACGGAAATGATTTGCCCTTTGACCTGGTAGTTAGCGACGTAGACATTGTAAATTTTTATCGCAGCTTATTGCCCGAAACCCCGCTGCCCAAAAAGCAGCTGAGCCTGGAGAGATCTTCCTCTGCTGTGATCTTCTACTGGGGTGTAAACCGCACATTTCCAGACCTTGAGTTGCACAACATCCTTTTCTCTGAAGATTACCCGGAAGAGTTTAACCATTTGTTTAACACCAAAACCCTGAGCCCCGATCCCACGGTTTACCTGTTTATCAGCGCCAAAATGGTAAAGGGCGATGCGCCCCAAGGTTCGGAAAACTGGTACGTGATGATCAACGCCCCCGAGAACGTGGGGCAGGACTGGGACAGCATGCTGGCCAAGGTGCGGCGAGACATTATTGAAAAGATCAAGCGCACCCTGAAGGTGAACATTGAACCCCACATTGTATGCGAATCAGTAGCCGATCCCCGGACCATTGAGCACGACACGGGTTCATTCCATGGATCGCTCTACGGCTTGAGCTCCAATAATATGATGGCGGCATTTAACCGCCATCCCAACTTTCACAAAAAAATCAAAAACCTGTTCTTTGCCGGCGGCAGCGTGCACCCGGGCGGAGGCATACCCCTGTGCCTGGCTTCGGCCAAAATTATTGACAAGGAAATTCCAAAAATCAACCAACAGCTATGAGCAAGTTCGATTGGAAAAACAAAATATTTCTTACAAAAGCCATTCTCATTATTTATTTTTCGGTGGGTGTGGCCGGACTTATCTGGGATGTTACCGCCGACCTGTTTACGCGACTCATCCCATTAACCCTACTGGCCAGCCTTGTGGTTTTACTGACCTTCCATCCTAAATGGGAAAAAAGACATGTGTGGGTTTTTGCACTCATTGCCCTGCTCGGATTTCTTGTTGAAATGGCAGGGGTGCTTACTGGTCTTGTATTTGGCGAATACGCCTACCATTACGCCCTGGGTTTTAAGATATTCGGCACGCCGCCTATTATTGGCATCAACTGGCTGATGCTCATATACGCTGTGTATGGTATTTTTGAGCACCAGCGACTGCCTTCGTGGCTGAAAATTCTGGGCGGCGCCTCGCTCATGGTGGCCTACGACATTATCCTGGAGCCAGTGGCCATTGCCCTTAATATGTGGAGCTGGGGCGGAGGCGACATTCCCATTCAAAACTATGTGGCCTGGTTCGTAATTTCGGTGGTTTTCTTAAGCATAATGCATTTGGCCAGCATCCGCGTCAACAACCCCATTGCGAAGCATATGTATGTGGTTCAGCTGGTGTTTTTTATGGTGCTCAACATTTATTTCCGTATGGCATGATCAAGGCAAGGCATCACTGGCTGTACCTGGGGTTTTTCGGTCTGTTTATCAGGCTGCTGATGAAGATGCAGTTTCGCAGGATCAGCATCCACGGAAGTGTTAAAGCCACGGGGAAGTCGCTGCTGGTAATCGGCAACCACTTTAGCTGGTGGGACGGTTTCTTTGCTTTGGTAATCAGGAAAAAAGTTTTTGGCAGGAAGTTGCATGTGATGATCCTGGAAGAAGAGCTGAGCAAACGACCTTTTCTGGCCCGCATGGGTGCTTTTTCCATAAAGAAAAACAGCCGCAGCGCGGTGGAATCGCTAAACTATGCCGCAGCGCTGCTCAACGATCCCGGCAATATGGTGCTCCTTTTCCCGCAAGGTAAGTTTCAGTCGCACCACCAGCATCCGCTCACCTTTGAAAAAGGCTGGCTGCGCATACCTCAGAAGGCAGAGGGGCCTTTCCAGGTGGTGTTCATGGCTTACCTCACCGATTATTTCGCCCACCCCAAGCCAGAGCTCAGCGTTTATATTGCTAACTTTGTTCCGCCTGAGAACTTTGAAAACAAAGATTTTGAAGATGCCTACAACGCCTTTCTGCATCACTGCATACAGCAGCAAAACCTGAAAGCATGATTTGGCTGGCCTATTTTATTTTAGGGTTTCTGGCACTGCGATTGCTGGTGGCCCTGACCAATATCCTCACCCGGCAGTGGCTCATGCACGGCACACCGCAGGGCAATGCATTGGTATCGGTACTCATACCCGCCCGAAACGAAGAGCGAAACATCGAGCACCTGCTCCAAAGCCTTAAAAAACAAGACTACCCCAACCTGGAGATCCTGGTTTATGATGACCTTTCGGAAGACCGCACCGCTGAAATCGTGAAGCAGTTTTCCTTAAAAGACCCGCGTATTAAATTGGTATCAGGGATTGGATTGCCGGCTGGGTGGCTGGGAAAAAACCATGCCTGCCACCAACTTTCGAAACATGCCAGGGGCCGCTACCTGCTTTTTATTGACGCCGACGTTACGGCCGAACCGGAACTAATTAGTCAGGGGCTGGCCCATCTGCAAAAACACAAGCTGGCTTTGCTTTCCATTTTTCCGCAGCAAATTATGAAAAGCTTTGGCGAACGCATTACCGTGCCGCTGATGAATTGGATACTGGTTAGCCTGCTGCCCCTCATTTTCACCCGCATCTCACCATGGGTATCCTTCTCGGCCGCCAATGGGCAGTTTATGCTTTTTGATGCCGGAATCTATGGGAAACACCAGTTTCACCAAATGGTTAAGGGTCAAAAGGTGGAGGACATTATCATTTTCAGAAAGCTCAAACAACTGGGGATCAAAGGCCACACCATTTTGAGCAATGGGCAGGTAAAATGCAGGATGTATAATAATTTCAGTGAAGCCATTCGGGGTTTTTCTAAGAATGTGTTTGAGTTTTTTGGCAACAGCAGCCTGCTGACCGTTTTTATGGCCTTGCTTACTACCTTTGGGTTTTTGCCGGTATGGCTGGCATTGGGTCCTGAATTTGCCATAGCCTGGCTGGCTGGTGTAATTCTGCTCCGGTTGCTGGTGGCCTATGCAAGCCGGCAAAGCATTCTTCATAGCATTCTGCTTTTGCCACTTCAACAATTGGCTTTCTTTTGGGTTATTCTTGCAGCCATTCGGGTGCGGGCAAGGGGCCGGAGTACCTGGAAAGGGAGGACGGTTTAGTAGTCAGTCGGCAGTCAAAGAATAAATATTCAGACAATTCACTTGTAGTAGAGAAGAATTTAATTATTAACCCACCCCGTCTCGCCTTAGGCGAGATAGGGAGGGGCTGGGGGAGGGTCCGCAAAGGGGCAGATAACCCAAAAGTCAACCCTAATTAATTAACAATTTACAATTGATACTAAAAAAACTTTTTCGCAAACTTGCAATACTCCTTATCCTTTTCACAACCATTCATGGAGCTTCTGCCCAGGGCACCTCGAACCTTGAAACCTGGCGCAGGCAGATTTATGATGCGTATGTGCTGAACAACATGCCGCAATGGGACCGGACGCTCAGGGCTATGGAGGCTGAATATTCCAGAAATCGCGGCAATGAACTGCTTTACGACCTCATTTTGGCGCAATACGGTTTAATCGGCTATTATTTGGGCGAAAAAGAAACCGGCAAGGCCACAAGCCTGCTCGATCGGGCTGAAAATAAACTTGAAACGCTTTCAGCAACGCCTTCGTACCAGGCACAGGCGCTGGCCTTCGAATCGGCCTTTATCAGCTACCGCATAGGCTTGCGGCCAATACGCGCGGTAGTGCTGGGCCCGCGCAGCTCACGTGCCGCCGAGCGTGCCCTGGCAGCCAACCCACGCTATGCCCGGGTCTGGGTAGAGAAAGGCAACATCAATTTCTTTGCCCCTGCCCCATTCGGAAACAAAAGCGAAGCCATAAAAGACTACCAGAAAGGCATTGAGCTAATGGAAGCCAGGATGCACCCTTCGCACCGCTGGCTTTACCTGAGCACCCTGGTGTCACTGGCCGGCGCTTACGAAAAAACCGGCGATTTACCCCGCGCCATCCAAACCCTCGAGAAAGCCCTGCGCTACGAGCCCCGCTTCAAATGGGTAAAAGATGATATGTTGCCCAGGCTTAAGCAGCAGCAGGCCGGCAGATAACAAAAAACATTGCATTTGTTTAGGATTTTTTGTAATTTCCATGGTTGGAACCCATAAATCCATTCTGCCATGAAAAAAGCCATTCTTGCCACCGACCTTTCAAAAGCATCAGACCTGCTCATGGAGTGCGCCCCGCAGTTCAAGGCCATGGGTATTGAACACATCACCCTTTTCCATGCCCCGGTGGTTAGTTTTAACTACATGGAATACAGCGGCTACTCTATGATGGTGCATATTGAAGCCCGCATGATCAATTTGCGCAACAAACTGAAGGAGGTGGGCATCCCTGCCGACTTTGTGCTTAAGGAAGGGCTTCCCTCGCAGGAAATTATTGACTATGCCAGCCAATACCCCGATGCCATGATCATTATGGGCAGCAAAGGCTTTGGCTTTGCCAAGCGCAACCTGATTGGCAGCACCACCCTGCGAGTAATCCAACAATCAAGCAATCCGGTGCTTATGATCCGCATAAAATACCTGGGTAAGAATGCCGCCGGCGAAGACGAGTGCGCCCTGGAGTCGAGGAATCTGTTG
>JAHYJD010000079.1 GCA_019429365.1 Bacteroidales bacterium
GGGTTTAATGTGAGCAATTACGACATACAAGCCATTGCTGGCTATTACCGCCACAAGGCAGCCCTGGGACTCGGCTGGGCCGGACATATCGGCGGCGCAGGATTCAAGGGCGAGGGGACCTGGTTTTACCACCTGGAAGACATTCCCGGAAGGAAACGCGGCACCCTGGTGGCAGCCATTGGCACCGACTATATGTTTGCCGGCGGAACCTTCGCAGTGGCCGAAGTGCTGTATAACGGCGGATACCAGCCTTTGGATGATAACTTTTTTATGATCACCCAACCCCTCAGGCCCGACAATATCATGTTTTCTGAGTTTGCCATCACACTGAGCGCCAACCACTCCTTTTCACCAGTTTTGAATGGTGGGCTCTCAGTAATGGGATTGCCAGACATTAAAGCTTTCTTCGTTTCACCAAACATCAAATACTCAGTAGTTACCAACCTCGACCTGGAGTTTTTGGCACAGGTATTTGCCGGCGGCAAGGGCTCCATTTTTGAGCAGGTAGGATCGTCGTGGTTTGTTTCGCTGCAGTATTCGTTTTAAAAAGCCTTACCTTTTCCGGGAACCTTAAAGAAAAAGTCTAATTAATGCCCCTAAAGCACCAAGACACTAAAATTCACTAAACAAAAAATCTGTTAATCAGCGTTTTGTGTTACTTGGTGTTCCTGCCTGCCCTCCACAGGCGGGTAAACCGGCAGGCTGGGTTAATCTTCATCCGTTAATCAATTCTTTCTTCACCTTGAAACAGCCTCCTCATTGGTATCAGCTCCAGCGGCTGATAGGGTTTTCCCGGGAGAGACTCAATAAACTCCTTATTTATAAGGTAAAGGCGGCTGTTGTACTTGTCCTGCGGGAAGGTGTTTTTGGAGGTGAATTTTTCGAAATCGAAGGCGGTGAAGTTCAGTTCGCAAGCAGAGAGCTCCCAGCCATCCTCTCCCATAAATAGTAGCGGAAGCCCCTGGGTGCGGCATATCATGGGGCGGGCGTGGTAAATCACGCAACGGTGGTCGACCAGAAAGGGACAAGCCGTTTCGGAGTCAGGTTTTTGGCCTTTACCCAGATCAGACCCTGCTTGTTCCTTAATGGCTAAATACTCCACCGGGAAAATGCCGAAATCCATGCAGCACTGATCGCAACCTTCGCGGCAATTCAAATGCAGGGCATGAAACTTATAAAGGCGCTCGCAATGCGCATCCAACTCCTCGCGCAGGGCAAGGTATTTATTAATGGCTTCGGGGCTTTGCATTGTTAAATTTAAATTTCCAAGCAATCAAAGTTTAATCAAAACTTAATTCACCTTCGAGAATTTATTAATAATAAACTTCTCCAACTCCACAATCACAAACACCGCCAATCCGGCCGCTAAGGGATAAATCCAGTACCTGCCGCTGATGGGTGCGGTATCGAAGAAAGTGTTCATAAATGGCACGTAAACGAAAATCATTTGCAACAAAATTAACGCTCCTGCGGCGATAAAGGCAATCTTGTTATTGAAAAAGCCCTTGCCAAGACTGGGTTGCTTGATCTTGCGGCAGTTGAACAGATAGAAAAGCTGCCCTGCCACCAGGGTGTTTACAGCAATGGTTCGCGCAGCATTTTCTTCGAGGTCGTTACTGATCATTATTTTGAACATGGCCAGGGTTAGCCCGCCAATGAGAAACGACACGAAAGCAATGCGCCACACAAACAGCTTTCCAAGAATGGGTGCACCCGACTTCCTGGGCGGGCGCTCCATCACCTTTTCTTCCATGGGCTCAAAGGAGAGAGCCAGAGCCAGTGTAACGGCCGTGACCATGTTAACCCAGAGAATCTGTGCCGGGGTAATGGGCAATGCCAGGCCCAGCAAAATGGCTGCCATAAGCACCAGGGCTTCTGCGCCATTGGTAGGAAGGATAAACAGCAGCGCCTTGCGTATGTTGTCGTAAACGGTGCGCCCTTCTTCAATGGCATTTACAATGGTGGCAAAGTTGTCGTCGGCCAGAACCATTTCAGAAGCATCCTTGGTCACCTCTGTTCCCTTTATTCCCATGGCAATACCAATGTTGGCCTTTTTCAGGGCTGGTGCGTCGTTCACCCCATCGCCCGTCATGGCAGCCAGCTTGCCGTTCTCCTGAAGTGCGGTAACCAGCCGGAGCTTGTGCTCGGGGGAAGTACGGGCATACACATCGTATTCCTCGACCACCTCCCGCATTTTCTCGTCGCTCATTTCTTCCAGTTCACGCCCGGTCATTACCTTCTCGCCATCGCCTATGCCAATTTCCTTGCCAATGGCTTTGGCCGTGATGGCATGATCGCCGGTGATCATTTTTACCGTAACACCGGCTGCCTTGCATTCTTTGATGGCCTCAATCACCTCATCGCGGGGCGGGTCAATAATACCCACCACACCCAAAAATATTTTCTGCTTTTCACATGATTCCTTGTCGATCTCAGTTCGGCCGGAATCAGTTTTGCTGTAAGCCAATCCCAGCATTCGCTGCCCTTTTGCAGCCACTTCCTCTATTTTCTTTTCCCAGAATTCCGGGTCGATGTCCTCCCCTCCTTCGGATGTGTATTGCTGACTGCAAAACTCCATAACCCTTTCAGGGGCACCCGACATAAAGACGAATTTCTCATTGTCAATTTCGTTAAGCGTGGCCATGTATTTATGGTCCGACTCGAAAGGAATGCTGTCGATACGTTCTGGTTTGAAGTCTTTCAAGCCGCCTTTATAGCTGAGCGCAAGCAGGGCTCCCTCGGTAGGTGCGCCTGTGAGTTTCCACTTGCCTTCTTCCTTTCCAATCTCGGCATTGTTGCAAACGCGTGTGGCCCGAAGCAGTTGCATCAGCACCTTGTCGTCCTCGGGTTCAACCTCCTTGTCGTCATGTAAAATCTTACCTTCGGGCGCATAGCCGGTGCCCTCGACCTGGTAATCCTTTTTGGCCGTTATAATGGTCTTGGCGGTCATTTCGTTGCGCGTGAGGGTACCCGTTTTATCCGAGCAGATCACATTCACCGCACCCAATGTTTCCACCGAAGGAAGGCGTCGGACAATGGCATTGCGCGCGGCCATGCGCTGCACCCCTATGGCCAGGGTAATGGTCATAATGGCCGGAAGTCCTTCGGGTATGGAAGCCACCACCAAGCCAATGGCCGCCAGGAAGAGTTCATCGAGCGAATAATCGCGGAAGAAATAACCAAAGGCAAAAAACCCGGCGGTAATGACCAAAATAATCAGCGAAAGCCATTTGCCGAATTTCTCTATCTGCTGCAAAAGAGGTGTCGTAATTTTCTCTACCTCCGAAATCATCTGGTTAATCTTTCCCAGCTCGGTATCAGAACCAGTTGCCACCACCACGCCTGTGGCCTTGCCATAGGTCACCACTGTGCCAGAAAAGGCCATGGAAATCTGGTCGCCCACAATGGAGCCTTCCTCAACGGGCTCGATGACCTTGTCAACGGCAGTCGATTCTCCCGTAAGTGGCGATTCTTCCACGCGCAAGTCCTTGCTTTTTACCAAGCGCAGGTCGGCAGGTATTTTGTCGCCCGATTTGAGCATCACGATGTCGCCGGGCACCAATTCTTCAGCATCCACCGTTTGCTTCTTACCGTCGCGGATTACCACGGCTTCCAGCGAAAGCATCTCACGTATGCTTTCGAGCGCCTGCTCTGCCTTGCCTTCCTGAATGAAACCGATGAGTGCGTTTATAATAATCACGGCAAGGATCACCCAGGTGTCGATCCAGTGGTTGAGCAGGGCAGTAATTACTGCCGCGGCAATCAGCACATAAATCAGCGTATTGTGAAACTGCAGCAGCAAACGCATCCACCACTGGCGCTTCTTGCCCTTGGGCAACTCATTGCGGCCGTATTCCTCCAAACGCTTCTTTACTTCGCCGCTTTCAAGGCCTTTTTCTGCATCAGCGCTGAATTCTTTCAGCACCTCATCAGCTTCAATGGCGTACCATTTTTTCACTTCTTTTTTCTCGCGGCTATCTGACATATTTTTGTGTTTTTGTTTCAGTGGATTAAACCATAATATATACATGATGGATTTGGGGAATTTGTTCATTATATCCATGCTTTAATTTCCCTGAATAAAGAAAATATTTTGACTAAAAAGTTTTCATGCAACGTTCGCAAAGCAGAAACGCCTCGTGCGCTGCGAAAATCGTTGCGCCCTTGGCGTGAAATTTTTTCGAAAAACAAAAATTTGTTTTTAATTGGAAAAACAATTTCCTTTGCAAACTGTTAGAATAAAAAAGCAAAAATGAGCCTTTCAATCAATACCATGCTGCATCATCATCACCATTCACATTCGCTCGAGTGGTGGTTTGCCATTGGTACAGGTTGATAGCATAAGATACTATTTAACCCATAAGTCCGGGAAACTCCAATCGAAGGTAGTTTCCCGGACTTTTTTTATTCACCTGCAACAAAGCAAAAAAGAAATACAAAACAATGAGTGCACAAAAATTAACACTTGCCATACAAAAGAGCGGCCGCCTGAGCGACGGTTCGAAAGACCTGCTGAAACTTTGCGGAATAAAAGTTGGCAATGGCAGCAACCAGTTCAAGGCGGTAGCAGAAGGTTTTCCATTGGAGATTCTTTTGCTTCGCGACGACGACATTCCGCAATACGTGGCCGATGGGGTGGCCGACATTGGCATCCTGGGCATGAACGAAGTACTCGAAAAGAAAAAAGAAGTGAAGGTGATCCGCAACCTGGGTTTTTCGCGTTGCCGGCTGTCGGTGGCTTTACCCCGAAATGCCGAGTATACCGGCCGCAGCTACCTGCAAGGCAAGCGCATTGCCACTTCCTACCCCGCCATACTCGAGGATTTCCTTGCGGAAAACAAGATTGATGCCGAGATACACGCCATCAGCGGCTCTGTTGAGATCGCCCCGGGCATCGGGCTGGCCGACGCCATTTTCGAGATAGTGAGCAGCGGCGGCACCCTGCTCAGCAACGGGCTGAAGGAAGTGGAAGTGATCATGCAAAGCGAAGCGGTGCTGATTTCCAATCCTCACCTTTCAGCGGAAAAACAAGCCCTGCTGGATAAGCTAACCTTCCGCATGGAAGCCGTGCAAAAGGCCCGCCGCAACAAATACATTCTCCTCAATGCCCCCGAAGAAAAGCTCGACAAGATCATTGCACTGATACCCGGCATGAAAAGCCCAACCATACTGCCCCTGGCACAAAAAGGCTGGGCATCACTGCACTCCGTGGTCAGCGAAGACGACTTCTGGGAAGTCATCGACAACCTGAAGGAAGCCGGCGCAGAGGGCATACTGGTGGTACCGATTGAGAAGATGGTGCTTTAAGAATTGACTTAAGAGACTAAAGGGAATTAAGTGACTTAAGATAAAAATAAACAGTAGGCAGTAAACAGTAGGTAGCAATAACTTAAACCTTGAACTTTGAACCTTGAACCCCAAACCTTTAACCTGACAACAATGACAACAACGACAACCCTTCCTCCAAACTTCAACAAACTCTCCGGCCTTATCCCTGCTGTGGTGCAGGATGCCTTGAGCGGCAAGGTGCTGATGGTGGGCTTTATGAATCCTGAAGCTTATGACAAAACCCTTGCGAGCGGGCTGGTAACTTTTTTCAGCCGCAGCCGCAATCAGCTCTGGACCAAGGGCGAAACATCAAATAACTTCCTCCGTGTTTCAGAGATACTGCCTGACTGCGACAATGACACCCTTTTGATTAAAGCTCTTCCTGACGGTCCGGTGTGCCATACCGGAGCTGATACCTGTTTTAACGAGAAGAACGAAGCAGGCATTGGCTTTCTGAAGGAGCTGGAAGGAGTGATCGAGTCGCGGCGCGATGCCAGCGAGAAAGAGAGCTACACCGCCCGTCTGCTGGCCGGTGGCCCGCGCAAGGCCGCCAAAAAGGTAGGTGAAGAAGCCGTGGAGCTGGCCATGGAAGCCGAAAACCCCGACACCGAGCGCTTCCTCGACGAAGCCGCTGACCTGATGTATCACCTGCAGGTGCTGCTGGCCGCCCGTAACCTAAGGTTGGACGATATTGGCAGGGTGCTGGCCCAAAGGCACCGCGCAGCCATTCAGCCAAAAAAATAAATCAGCAAACCAACAGGAAACAGCAAAAAACCAATAAGATGAAGACCTTAAAGTACCCGACCAAGGAACAAACCGCCAAAGCCCTTGAGCGGCCCATGCAGGATAACGAAGTGTTGCGCAACCGTGTAAAGGAGATCATAAGCCAGGTGCGAACCGGTGGTGACCCTTCGCTGTTGAAACTGAGCCGCGAACTGGATGGTTTTTCCGGCGAAAGGTTTGAAATAAGTCCTTCAGAAATGAAAGCAGCCGCAGGCCTGGTAAGCCAGGACCTGAAAGACGCCATTGATCTGGCCCGCCAAAACATTGAACGTTTCCACGCTGTCCAGCGTCCTGAAGACATCAGCCTGGTAACCCAGCCCGGCGTTTATTGCAGCATGCAGTTCAAGCCGCTGCAAAAGGTGGGTCTGTACATTCCCGGCGGCACAGCACCGCTGCTCAGCACTGTACTGATGCTGGCGGTTCCTGCCCTGGTGGCCGGATGCAGCGAGCTGGTCATTTGCACGCCGCCTGAGCCCGGACCGGAGCTTCTTTACACCCTGAGTCTTTTCAACGCCCGGGTTTTCAGGCTGGGTGGCGCACAAGCCATTGCGGCCATGGCTTTCGGAACAGATACCATACCGCGGGTTGACAAAATATTCGGGCCGGGCAACCGCTATGTGACCGAAGCCAAAATGCAGCTCAGCGCCATGGGCATTGCCATCGACATGCCGGCGGGGCCTTCGGAGGTGCTGGTGATTGCCGATGCCACGGCCAATCCTGCCTTTGTGGCGGCCGACCTGCTCTCGCAAGCCGAGCACGGAGCCGACAGCCAGGTGGTGCTGATTACCGACAGCGAGAAAATGCTCGAAGCCACTTTGAAAGAATTAGAGGAACAAGTCTCCACCCTTCCGCGCCACGACATTGCCCTGCAATGCCTGGAAAACAGCACCGCCATCCTGGTAAAGGACCTTTCAGAAGCCATGGAGATCAGCAATGATTATGCGCCCGAGCACCTGATCCTTGCCCTTGAAAACCCGGCAGCCACCAAAGCAAAGGTCGAAAATGCGGGCTCGGTATTTATGGGACATTATACCCCCGAGTCGCTTGGCGATTATAGCAGCGGCACCAACCACACCCTCCCCACAGCTGGAGCGGCACGAAGCTGGAGCGGCGTGAGCCTGCTCAGCTTTATGAAAACCATCACCTTCCAGGAAGCAACGCCCGAAGGGTTAGACCGGCTGGCAAATGCCACCACAATATTGGCCCGTGCCGAAGGGCTGGAAGCCCACGCAAGAGCTATTGAAGTCAGGAAGAGTCAATTTTAACGCAATGAATGCCATGATCGAAAACCTGGTACGACCCAATATCCTCAATCTGAAACCATACTCTTCAGCCCGCGATGAGTTTAAAGGCAAAGCCTCCGTTTGGCTCGATGCCAACGAAAGCCCAGTTGTACTGCCCGGAGTTCAAACGGGCATGAACCGCTACCCTGAACCCCTGCAACCTGAACTGAAAGAAAAGATCAGCCGCATAAAAGGCGTTCCAGCGAACCGCATTTTTATAGGCAACGGCAGCGACGAAGCCGTTGACTTGCTGTTCAGGGTGTTTTGCGAGCCGGGCCGCGACAAGGCCCTGGTGTTTCCGCCTACCTATGGCATGTATGGGGTGTGCGCTGCAGTAAACGACGTGCAGGTGATTGAATCGCTGCTCGACGAGCAGTTCAGCATTAACCTCAAGGAAATTGGCAAGAAAACCATGGAGAATCCAAAGTTGACTTTCATCTGCAATCCCAACAACCCAACAGGAAATGTTCAGAGCCACGAAACCATCAGGCGCATTATTGAAGCCTCAAAAGGTATTGTGGTGGTTGATGAAGCCTATGTGGATTTCTGCCCTGAGCAGTCGGTTCTCAGTTGGATTGAGCAGTATCACAACCTGGTGGTGCTTCAGACCCTTTCGAAGGCCTGGGGGCTTGCCGGGGCGCGCATTGGGCTGGCTTTTGCTTCGCCGGAGATCATCAGCGTTTTGAACCGTGTGAAATTCCCCTACAATATCGGCAAACCCTCCATTGAGCTGGCCAGCGCCGCCCTGGACCAGGAACAGGAAATCAAAGAGCGGGTCGGTGAGATTATCAACCAGCGAAACCTTTTAATGAATAGCCTTTCGGCTTTCACTTTCGTGGAAAAGATATTCCCATCATCGGCCAACTTCCTGCTGGTGAAGTTCCGCGAAAGCGAAAAAATTTATCAATACCTTGCCGGGAAAGGCATCATTGTGCGCGACCGAAGCAAACAGCCCGGCTGCAAAGGCTGCCTGCGGATCACCGTCGGCACCCAAACCGAAAATAAAACCTTGCTGAAAGCACTTAAAGAACTTGAAAATAAACAACAATGAAGAAACTGCTGATCATTGACCGCGATGGCACGCTGATAAAAGAGCCGGCCGACTACCAGATCGACGCTTTCGAAAAACTGGAGTTCGTTCCCGGCGTGTTTACCTGGCTTGGTCGCATTGCCCGTGAATTCGACTATGAACTTATTATGGCTACCAACCAGGATGGGCTGGGAACAGATTCCTTTCCGGAAGAAACCTTTTATGGCCCGCAGAAACTGCTGCTGAAGACTCTTGAAGGTGAAGGCATTGTTTTTTCCGACATCCTGGTCGACCGGTCTTTCGACCAGGAGCAACTGCCGACACGAAAACCTGGCACCGGTATGTTTGGAAAATACCTTTCAGGCGATTACAATCTTGCCGAATCTTACGTGATCGGCGACCGCATTACTGATGTGCAACTTGCCAGGAACCTTGGTGCACAAGCCATTTTCTTTAACAATGAAGGTTCTGAAAGCGCTGTACTCCGCAGCACCAGTTGGGAAGAAATTTATCAATTCCTGAAGCCAAAAAGGCAGGCCACGGTAAACCGCAAAACATCAGAAACGGATATCATTGTGAGCGTTGACCTTGACGGGCCCACCGATGAAAAGATCGACACCGGCATTGGGTTCCTCAACCATATGCTGGAGCAGATTGCAAGGCACGCTGGCATTGGCTTGTCGGTAAGTTGTCAGGGCGACCTGCACATCGACGAGCACCACAGCGCCGAAGATGTAGCCATTACCCTGGGTTTGGCGCTGAAACAGGCACTTGGAAACAAGGCAGGCATTGGCCGCTATGGCTTTGCCCTGCCCATGGACGACTGCCAGGCTAAAGTGCTGCTCGACCTGGGCGGAAGGCCTTATTTTATCTGGAAAGCAAAATTCAAAAGAGAAAAGATTGGCGATATGGCCACCGAATTGTTGCCACATTTTTTCCGTTCGATTGCCGACTCGCTTGGCGCCAATCTACACATAAGGGCAAAAGGTGACAATGAACACCACAAAGCCGAAGCCATTTTCAAGGCTTTCGCCAGGGCGCTCCGGCAGGCAATCAGGCAGGAAGGAACCGAACTGCCTACCACAAAAGGTGTTATTTAAATTCGGGGAGCAATGAAAATAGGAATCATAACATACGGTGCAGGCAATGTGGCCTCAGTGCAGAATGCACTCGACCGGCTGGGGGTAAAAAGTCTTATCTCTGACGATCGAAAAGTACTCGAAGGTTGCGACAAGCTGATATTTCCTGGTGTGGGTCATGCCGCCCACGCCATGGAGAATCTTTCCCGCAAGGGCCTTGACAAGCTTTTGCAGGATTTCAATCGACCCGTGCTGGGCATTTGTCTGGGCATGCAACTTATGGGCAGCGAATCGGAAGAAGGCCCAACCAAGGGACTCGGTCTGATCGATTTTCGCGTGAAGCGATTTGAAATCAATGAGAAGGTGCCTCACATGGGATGGAACAGCATTGAAAAAATTGACCACCCCCTGCTCGGAGGGATTGAAAGCGGCTCGCACTTTTATTTTGTGCATGGTTATTATGCCGAATTATCAAAGGAAACCATTGCAAGCTCCCAATATGAAATCCCTTTTTCGGTAGCCGTGGCAAGCGGAAACTATTTCGGAGTGCAGTTTCACCCCGAAAAAAGCGGTGATGCCGGAGCAAAGCTTTTGAAGAATTTTATTAACCTATGAACATGAGAATGAAGCTGATACCCGCCATCGACCTGATTGACGGGCAATGTGTCAGGCTTACCAAAGGCGATTACGCAAGCAAAAAGGTGTACAACAGCGATCCACTGGCGCAAGCCAGGATCTTTGAAGAGGCCGGCATTGAGCACCTTCACTTGGTGGACCTGAGCGGGGCCAAGGCCGGCCAGCCAATGCATCTGGATGTATTAGAACAGATTTGTTCCAAAACCAGCCTGAAGGTGGATTATGGCGGCGGAATCCGTTCTGTTGAAAATATCAGCGAAGTACTCGCCCGGGGCGCAAAACAGGTGAATCTTGGCACCATGCTTATCAGAAACATGGACAAGGCGACTGAATGGATCAACACTTTTGGTGTGGAATCCCTTATCGCTTCAGTTGATGTGCTTGAGAAAAAGGTGAGGGTTTCGGGCTGGCAACAAGACGCTGGATTTGAACTCTATTCGGTAATTGAAAGGCTATTGGAATCTGGTTTTATCCATTTTACGGTTACCGACATTGACCGCGACGGCACCCTTGGAGAACCAGCATACCAGCTATACACAGAACTGCTGAACCGATTCCCCGGGATTAAACTCAACGCCAGCGGCGGAGTTTCCGAGCAGGAACAATTAATAAGACTCGACCAGATTGGCTGCCACGGCGCCATTATCGGCAAGGCGATATATGAAGGAAGGATAGAATTGTTGTCATAGTTGTCATGGTTGTCATGGTTGTCATGGTTGTCAGGTAAAAAGTTTGGAGTTTGGGCCTTAAACTTTGAACTTTGAACCTTAAACCTTTAATCCCCTGGTGAGCGGACGCAGCCCTGAACCCTGAACCCTGAACCCCAACCGATCCCGCACTTGCGGGAGAGCTCATGAGCGAAGCGAATAAACCTCAAACCCCAAACCTCGAACCATGTTAACCAAACGAATCATACCCTGTCTAGATATAAAGAACGGCCGCACCGTGAAGGGCGTAAATTTTCAGGATTTGCAGGATGCGGGCGATCCGGTGGAACTGGCCGCCCTTTATTCGGCCGAAGGCGCCGATGAGCTGACCCTGCTCGACATTACCGCGACACTTGAAGGGCGCGAAACCTTTGTGCAGATCGTAAAGGATGTGGCTCGCGCCATCAGCATTCCCTTTACTGTGGGTGGCGGCATCGGCAGTGCCGCACAGGTGGAAGCCCTGCTGGCAGCCGGGGCTGATAAAGTATCCATTAACACTTCGGCCATTGTGAATCCGGGGCTTATCTCAGAATTAGCCAATCAATTCGGATCGCAGTGTGTGGTTGTTGCCATCGATACCCGCCTTACCGAAAAAGGCTGGGAAGTGGTGAGTCATGCAGGTACAAAGACTACCGGGCTTTTCGCAGTGCCATGGGCCAAGGAATGTTTTGACCGCGGGGCAGGCGAAATATTACTTACTTCCTTTACTTCAGATGGCACCAGAAAAGGTTTTGCGCTCGATATTACCCGCCAGGTTTCGGAAAGCATAAAAATACCGGTGATCGCATCGGGTGGAGCGGGCAAGCCCGAACACTTTGAAGAAGTTTTCACATTCGGCAAGGCAGATGCAGCCCTGGCCGCAGGCATCTTTCACTACGGCGTAATCAGCATTGCCGAGATTAAAGCTTTTCTCAAAGAAAAAGGAATTCCGGTCAGAATCTGATAACTAACCTTCTATTCGTTCGTGCTTACCGGCACTTTTGCTTCCTGCATTTCAGGAATTTTGATCCGGGAAAGGATGGCTGCCAGCACCAGTCCGCTGATCATTTGCCAGATGCCCCACCAGGCGGCCATAAAGGCCATGCCCCCATTGCCATTAAACAGCTTGGGATTGAAAATCAGGATCAGCGCCAGACCGGAATTCTGGATACCGGTTTCGATACTGAGCGTCCGGCGGTCGGGCCTCGAAACCCTGCCAATAATACCCACCAGGTAACCCGAAGATAGGGTCTGGATATTCAGCAAGAACACCAGGATGCCAATGGGAAGGATACTTCCGGCAAAGTGCTCGAGGTTGGCATAAAGCGCGCCAAAGATAAAACTCAGGTATAGTACCACCGAAGCGATCTTGATTCGCTTCAGGTATTTTTTGGTAAATTCTGGCCAGCGGTTCCCCACATACATACCAAGAAGCAATGGTATGCCCAGCAGAATGAAAACCGTCTGGGCCATTTGCAAAAAGTCAATTTCAATGGGGATATTCAGGTGCATGGCCCTGGCCGAATAACGCACATACATACCGCCCCAGAGCGCAAAGTTTAAAGGAGTCATAAGCGTGGCCGAAAGCGTGGCCACGGCCGTTAAACTAACAGAAAGCGCCACATTGGCTTTTGACAGCGAGGAAATGAAGTTGGAAATATTGCCTCCAGGGCAGGCTGCGATCAGAATCATACCCATGGCAACCGAAGCCGGAGGATTAAGCATAATCACCAGCAAAAAAGTGAGCGCCGGCAAAATAATGAATTGCGATCCAACTCCCAGCACGGCCGATTTAGGATATTTCAGGATGTCGCGAAAATTCTGAATCCTGATTTCCAGGGCTACCCCGAACATTATGGCAGCCAGGGTAATGTTCATAAACAGCAGCGAACCCTCGCTGAAGTTTAACCTGATACTGTCTATTCCTTCCAGCAATGAAAACATAATCTGATGTTTTGGAAAGGCGTAAAGATATTTAAAAAAACTTTCAATTAAACACCTATTTAAGAATTCATTAGCTTTGGCTATGAACAATAAGCGAAAAAGTTTCGTTTCATTAATTAAGCAACGCCTTTCCGAAAAGAAAAATTATTTACCAATATTTCATTCAATAAAACTAAAATCACACTCGTATGGACAACATTCTGAAAAAGATTAAGGACATCCAGGCCGAAGCCTGTGTAACTATTATTCTGAACACTCACCGTACACGTCCCGACAATGAGAAAGACCCGCTGCTGTTGAAAAACCTGGTAAAAGAAGCCGAACAGAGGCTTTTTGACACCTACGAAAAGCGTTTTGTATGGCCCATTATGGATAATATTAACAAACTGCTGGGAAAAATTGACCATCAACAAAACCTGGAAAGCCTCATCCTTTTTGCCAACCAGGAAATGGAAGAATATACCCGTTTGCCCGTAAAAGTGAAAGACCGCGTGATAATTGACAATACCTTTGCCACGCGTGACCTTGTTAGGGCCATGCACCAGGAATCCTCCTACTATGTGCTGGTGCTTAGTCGCCAGAATGCCCGCCTCATTGAGGCCTTTAACGATAAAGTTGTAAAGGAATTTGCCAGTGATTTTCCTTTAACAAATAATCTTTATACTACCGACCGCCAGGACCTCTCATCGAACAAGGGCACTGACAACCTGATAGAGGAATTCTTTAACCGTGTGGACAAAATTGTACAGGCTACCATTAAGGACAGCCCCCTGCCTATTTTGCTGGCTACCGAAACCCGCAACGTGCATCATTACACCAAAGTTGCTGACAAAAAGCATATCATCATTGGACATATAAACAAAAACCGTGACGATGAGAAAGCACATCACATTGTGACCGAAGCCTGGGATGTTGTAAAAAACATCACCAAAGAAAAGCTTGCTGCTCGCATCAATGAACTGCATCAGGCTGTTGGCGCAGGGAAAGTGGTTTCTGACCTTACCGAGATTTGGAATGCCATCCAGCAGGGCCGAGGCCAAACGCTCTTTATCAAGAAAGGTTATTTCCAACCCGCACTGCTAAAGGAAAATACAGTGGTACCAGTGGAGAAATTTGAAAAAGATCAGAAGGATGTGATCGACGACATTGTAGACGAAATGATTGAATTCAACCTGGCTTTTGGCGGCGATAATGTTTTTGTGGAGAGCGATGATTTACAAAAATTCAACAACCTGGCTCTCATTACAAGATACTGATTCACAAAATGTTGGAAGAATTTTGTGCCGATAACTTCAAGGAGGCACCCCAATAAACCTGAATGATCTTCGGAAAAAAATTCTGGTTTAACAGGAATTTATATAGATTTATCGGCAATAATTATATAAATTTGTAAGAGAACATCAAATTAGCTCACTTCATTTAATCAACAAAAATCAGACATTATGGCTAACTACAAAATTGAAGATCTGGAAGGCGTAGGCCCGGTTCTGGGTGAAAAATTCCGTTCGGCAGGTGTAAACAACACCGATACCCTGCTTGCACATTCCAAAACCAAAAAGCAGCGCAAAGAGCTTGCTGAAAAAACCGGTATTAGCGAAGACAAAGTCCTGAAGTTTGCCAATATGGTTGACCTCTATCGCATTAAAGGTATCGGCTCAGAATTTGCCGAACTGCTCGAGGCTGCTGGTGTTGACACTGTTCCTGAACTGGCACAGCGCAATGCCGAAAACCTTACCAAAAAAATAGAAGAAGTGAACCTGGAGAAAAAACTGGTTCGCCGCACTCCTGCCCTCAAGGAAGTGGAAGGCTGGGTTACCCAGGCAAAAGAACTGCCCAGGGCACTGGAGTACTAAATAATTTTTTTGTATGCAAACGGGTATCCAAGCAAGTTTTGGATGCCCGTTTTTTTGTGCAGGTTTCATTGAAGACAAGCACGCACAACAGATTTGTATTAAGGGATTAAAGGATTGAATGAATTAATATCTTTGCATAAAAATCCGGAATCCATGAAAAATCCCTTGCATTCAATTTCACGGACATCATTCCTGGCATTGGCTTTTATGCTATTGTTGCCTGCCTGCCAAAGCGAAGAAACCGTTGATGATTCCGGCGAAAAAAAGGTCATAGTCTTTGCCGAATTCATGCATGAGGTAAATACATTTTCGCCGGTTATCACTACCGAACGCGATTTCAGAGCCGATCATCTTTTTTATGGCGAACATGCAAGGGAATCAGGTGTGAATGAGAAAAAGCAGCTGGCTGGATTTTTAAAGGCGGTTGACAAGATTGGGAAGGGAAACATTGAAACCATTCCTTTGGTTCATGCCAAGTCTATGTCGGGCGGGCCGGTAGACAGCGTATTTTATCAGCATATCAAAACCTCTATTCTTGAAGGTATTGCTGCCCAGCCCAGGGTTGACGGCATTTACCTTTCGCTGCACGGCGCCATGGGTGTGCAGGGCATGTTCGATCCCGAAGGCGACATTATCGAGTCGGTTAGAAACCTGGTTGGTCCCAATGTGCCCATTGCCGTAAGCTTCGACCTGCACGCCAACGTAACCCGGCGCAGGGCCGAGTTCGCCGATATCATCGTCGGTTACAGGACCAACCCGCACCGCGACCACAGCAAAACGGGATACCGTAGCGGTGATTTGCTTATCCGCACCATGCTGGGTGAAATTGAACCGGTGATGGTGATGAATAAAATGCGCCTGCTAAAGGGCGGCGGCATGAACATTGATCTGATTCCTCCCTTCCGGAAGATTTTTCGCACAATGAAGAAAATGGAACGCGATGATGAAGTGGTGTCAGTTTCATTCTTCCCCGTTCACCTGTGGATTGATGATCCCGAACTGGGTTACACCACCATTGCCATTGCCGATGGTAAACGCGAACTGGCACAGCAGAAGGCCGATGAAATTGCCGAAATGGCTTGGGCCGTGCGAGATGTGCCTCAGCCT
>JAHYJD010000195.1 GCA_019429365.1 Bacteroidales bacterium
GTTTATGGCATTGCCGAAGAACTCGAAGAAGAATACCCCCACGTGAAGTTTTATGATATGGAATTTGACCATGCTGATGCACACGTAATACGCAATCTTCCTGAGGTACGCGGTTTTATGGGCATTCCTTTCACCATTTATTACAAAAACGGCCAGGTAGTGAAGGCTACTTCGAGCATACAAACCCGTCAGCAAATCACCACAATTCTCGACGAACAATTTGCTCAGGCCGTAAACGCTTAATGCCATGGATGGAGTAAAGCATTATGATGCCATAGTGATAGGTGCAGGCCCCGCCGGACTCACGGCGGGGATCTACCTGTCGCGGGCCAGGTTGAAAACCCTGCTGCTCGACAGTGGCACGGTGGGCGGGCAAATGGTGCTGACCCACGAAATAGCCAACTATCCGGGCGTAGAGAGCATCAGCGGCTACCAGCTGGGAAACATCATGCGCAAGCAGGCCAAAACCTTTGGCTGCGATATTAAGTCAAATATTGTGATTGAGGGCATGCAGCTCGAAGGCGAGCTCAAACGGGTGACCCTTACGGGAGGCATTACTTATACTGCCAATGCCGTAATTCTTACCCCGGGCGGACGTTCGCGCACTCTGGGCATGCCGGGCGAAGACCGCTTCAAAGGTCGCGGTATTTCCTATTGTGCCACCTGCGATGGCGACTTCTTTACCGATAAGGAAATTGTGGTGGTGGGCGGCGGAAACTCAGCCCTCGAAGAAGCCGTTTCACTTACCAAATATGCTTCGAAGGTGACCATCGTCCATCAGTTCGATCATTTCCAGGCTTTCGAACATGCCGTGGAAGAAGCCCGCAGCAACCCCAAAATTAACTTCGTGATGGAATCTTCCATTGTGGCTTTTCATGGTGAGGAGAAACTCGAAAGTGTTGATATTAAAAACCTGAACACCGCCGAAATCAACAATTTCAAAACCGATGGGGTGTTCATTTTTATTGGCTATGTGCCCAATACCGAATTTTTGCAAGGTGTTTTGGAGTTGAACCAGTGGGGCGAGATCATAGTGAAGCCCGACATGTCGACCAGCCTGGAGGGCGTTTATGCTGCCGGCGACAGCATTGTAAAGCGTTTTCGCCAGGTAACCACTGCCGTGGGCGATGGCACCGTGGCCGCCCTGGCTGCTTCCAATTTTTTGCACGAGCAGAAAACCCGCCGGCGTGAACTAGCCCTGAATTAGAAGGCAAGGATTACCTCATCATTCCCTATGCCGACATCCTGGCAAAAATTGTGGAAACCGAAACGATATAATTAACAACACGTGGAGCAAAGCGGGTGCGGAAATTTTTTCGCACCCGCTTTGTTTTAAAACCAACCCCCCCCGGGGCTTTTGCAAAACACCTGCAAAATGCACCCGAAGGAGCTGGGATGAGTGTATTCGAATCTTTTTATTCTGGAAGATCCAATTCTTCCTTAACACCTTCTTTATTGAAAGGATTTGAAAGATACGGGTTGTAATTCTTAATAAAGCCCTCAGCCTTAAAGTCGGCATACCATTCATCAACAATGCCTCCGTTGTGAATTAATGCATTCGGATAAAATTCTCCGCTCACGTTTTCAAAACGGCCAATGCCTCCGGTAATGGTGGCCATATCATTGAAGCAGGTTTCAAACTCATCGCAGTTTTTGCCACTATTGCACACAATCTTTCCTTCCGGGATAAAGAAGTACAATTCATCTTCGCCTTCATTCATTGTGATGATTCCTGATAAGTTGCAGAAATCGCCGCAGGTTTCACCTGGCTGGATATAGCAGATGAGGGAAATTTCCACATCAAAATTCCCGAACAGGTAGGAGTGTCCCATTCCATTCCAGATGCGGGTGCATCCCTCGTTTTTTGCAAAGGCATCGTATTCCATCACAGGGGAAAAATCCAGAACCACAAATTCGGCATAGAAGGCTTTTGCCGGGTTTGGGTCATAATTTCCAGCAACATGCGGGTCTTTTTCACAATTTGCCAGCAAGGCAACACAGGCCAGGCTTAGCAGGAGTTTTGCCAGTGTTTTCATTTCTTTTGGTTTTTGGTTCGACAAATAAGCAAGTAACGATTAACAATTGTAAAGTTCGGGC
>JAHYJD010000080.1 GCA_019429365.1 Bacteroidales bacterium
AACCATTTATTTTCAATGCATTTGCAGATTATATTTAAATAATGTATATTCGTGCAATAAACCAAAAAACCAACCCCATGCAAACCAAGATCATCCTGTTCTTTGCGTTGATTGCTTTCTGCCTTAGCAGCCATTGTTCCACTCCGGTCGGGCAACACTTTACCCAAACCGAAATTTTATGGGACAGCTGGGGCGTGCCGCACATTTACGCACCCACCGAGGCCGATCTCTACTATGCCTTTGGCTGGACGCAGATGCTCAACCACGGCAATCTCATTGCCAGTTTATATGGACAGGCCCGCGGGCGAGGCGCCGTAATATTCCTTCGATGGGTACAGGTGCTGGCCGGCAATAACTTTAATGCCATTTTCGAAACCCCATGGGACCCGCAGCAGCCTGTCACCACCCCAAGGGGATTGCGCGACAAGGAGCGAGCCCTCGAGTTCTCGGCTGCCGACAATAATACCTTCGAAGTCTTTCATGGCGAAAGCTACGTGGCCATAACCGAGTTTGGCGAGCAGGTCAGGGCCAAAGTGCTGCTCACCTATGGGAATGCCACCCAGCCCCACAGCCCCCATGTAGGCGATCAGCTTACGCTATTTGCCGAAAAGAAGCTGCGCGATGCATGGCTTAGCCGCCAGGAAGTGGAAGAGAATCTGGCGAAACGCGAAGTACTTGAGAGATGAAGGGAGAAGAGAGAAGAGAAGGAAGTGGGAAAATAAAAAGCCGCCCGTGCAATGCCGGACGGCTTTTCATTATTCAAAAATTTAACAAGTAATCTTTAATAGGGTTTTGTTTCATTAACAGAATTGCCTTTGCTGTCGGTAACAATAATTTTAACAGCATCGGGTTGGGTTCTTGATTTTAACTCATTTGAACCGGATGCAGTGCTTCCGCTCACGCTGATATTGGCACTTTCTAGAACAGTGGTTCCACTTAAAAGTTCCAATCTAACAGTTGAGAGGTCTCCATTGGCATCAGAAACAGCCCATGAAATACCTGCTTTTCTCCAGGGACCTGCTGTTGATTTAGTAATATCGAAGGTGTTTATTACTGGAGCAACATCATCACCAGATGGCGGGGCAGTAACCGTAACACTCTGCGACTTGGTTCCGGTTGCACCGTCATCATCAGTTACTGTAAGGCTTACGTTGAAAGTACCAGCATTAGCATAGGTGTGTGATACAGTAACCCCGCTTCCTGTGGAACCATCACCAAAGTTCCAGGCATAGCTTACAATGGTGCCATCAGAATCGGAGGAGCCACTGGCATTAAATGAAGCCGTAAGGTCATTGGTAGTATAAGTAAAGCTA
Source organism: Bacteroidales bacterium (assembly GCA_019429365.1). Classification (GTDB taxonomy): domain Bacteria; phylum Bacteroidota; class Bacteroidia; order Bacteroidales; family UBA7960; genus UBA7960. The sequence goes on from JAHYJD010000080.1 coordinate 1,314, forward strand.
GCAGTAGGAGCTACGTTTTCAGCCGGAGGAGGATCTTCGCCGCCGCCACTACCGTCAAAGCCCAGCGTATAGAGCAAATGGTTGTTGGTGGTTCTTGAATTGGTTACTATACCCTTGGTGCTGTTGTTGGTGAGGGCATCATACACCTGCTGGGCTGTTGCAGTGGGATTGTTTTGCAAAAACAAAGCTGCAGCACCTGCCACGTGCGGGCTGGCCATGCTGGTTCCGCTAATGGTGTTGTTGGCCGTATTGCTGGTATACCATGCCGAGGTAATGTTCGAGCCAGGGGCAAACAGGTTTACGCAGTTGCCATAGTTGGAATATGATGCCTTGGCATCGGTGGTTACGGTGGCGCCAATGGTATAGGCTTTGGGTGCCCTTGCAGGAGAGTATTTGCAGGCGTCATCCTGGCGACCGATAAAATTACCGTTTCCTGCAGCCACAATTACCGGAACCCCGGCATCATACATACGGGCCACGGCATCGTCAATGGCTGTGCTGGCGCCACCACCCAGGCTCATATTGGCCACGGCTGGCTTAATATGATTGGCAGCAACCCAGTCCATACCTGCCACAACGCCGTCTGTGGTCCCAGAACCACTATCGGTAAGCACTTTTACAGCTATCAAAGAAACACCTTTAGCCACACCATAAGCGTTACCGCCAATCGTACCCGCTACGTGCGTGCCATGACCCTGGCGGTCAATGCCATCCCCTCCGTAGGCGTCATAGCCCACTGAAGCGCGATTTCCAAACTCTTGATGCGTAGGGAGAATACCCGTATCCAGGATATATGCCCTTACCCCCTGCCCCGTGGCATCCCAGGTGTAGGTTTGGTTGAGGGGCAGATTGCGCTGGTCCACACGGTCGAGGCCCCAGGTGGCATTGCTCTGCGAGCCAAAAGTGGTCACTACCGCATTGGGTTCGATGTATTTTACCCGCGGGTCGTTTCGCAGGGCTACAAACTCATCGTCGGTCAATGTGGCCGAAAAGCCTTCCAGTGCAAAGGCATACACATAGCCCAGCTTTTCTTCGGCTACGCGGTATTCGCGCAGCAGCTCAAGCGTGGCATCGGTTACCTCACTGATGCCCTGCTCGAAGGATATTACACCCTCCGATTTAATCTTAATACCATCCTGGTAAACCACAATGTACTCCCCACGGATGATGTCGCTTTCGGTTGGCTGCGACTCAATAACCGGGTCTTTCTGACAGGCACTGAATGCCAATGCCACCCCCGACAAAAACAGCATGCCGGACAAAACTTTCCACAACTTTCTCATAATAAATTGTTTTGGTTAAAAGTAGGGTTGGATTAACGTTACCAAATTTAATTACTAAATCCATTAAAACAAGCATTTTCTTATTTTTTTGCCAGCAAAACTTACCGAAAACCCGATAAACAGGTATTTTCCGCAACTCAATCATAAAAATAAAAAGTGTACGATGTGAAAAAAGGATTAGGGATAACAATAAAGGGTTCAGGTTCAAGGCTAACTGAGCCAATAGCAAAGGGCCAACAGCTAAGGGCAGAGAGCATGGGGCAGAGAGCGCAGGGCGCAGGGTATGGTGCTTTTGACTTTCATCCGGACGACTGATGCCTTCTCCGATAAAAAACAATCCCTAAAAAACCCATATCCCGTTTATGCGATCGAAAAACATAATACCTTCGTGCCACACTTTGGGACTTTTTAACCAAGCCGTCCCAGCCTAAATTACTACTTTATGAAACGATTCCCCTTGGTTTTACTGGTGTTCTCTCTTTTTTTGCTTTCTGGCTCTCCGCTGTTTGCGCAGGATGTGCCTGCTGAACAAGTGCAGGAAGCCCCGCCCCTGTTTGTGGTGGTAAAAAACGATGGCACGCGCTTTTATGGGCATATCCTCTCGCAGGATGCCCGCGAGGTGCTCATTGAAACCCAGGAGACCGGACAGGTGTACATTCCGCGCCACGAGATTCGCGAGATACGGCAGATTGCCAGCCGCGAGCTCGACGAACGTGGCTATTACGTGCCCGGCGAGGTGTTCTCTACCCGCTATGCCTTTACCAGCAACGGGCTGCCCTCGCAGAAGGGCGAAAACTATATCCTTTGGAACCTCTTCGGACCCGACATCCAGTTTGGCGTAAGCGACAACGTGGATCTGGGCATTATGACCACCTGGATTGGATACCCCATTATTGGCACGGCCAAGTATAGCCTGCCACTTAACAAAGACTGGAACCTGGGCCTGGGCCTGATGCTGGGCACCGGCTCCTGGGCGAAGTCCGACCTGGGCATGGCCCTGCCCTATGGCGCCATTACCTATGGCGACAGGGTCATGAACTTCACCTTCTCCACAGGCTATGGCGGCGTGTGGTATAAAGAGGAAGAATACCAATATTACAGCGACACCTATACCACCGAGCGTGTAAGCGAAGGGAGCTTCTTTTTCTCACTGGGCGCCATGTTTAAAGTGGGGCCAAGGCTGAGCCTGGTGTTCGACTCCTTTTTTATGCCCGCTGGAAAGGAAACCACCGAAACTTTCACTTACCAAAACTACAACTGGGAAACCGACAGCTACTATACCGTAACCGAAACCTACACCAACCAGCGAAGTGCCATATTGCTCATGGTGCCCGCCCTGAGGTTTCAGACACGCGCCGAAGCCGCATTCCAGCTGGGCTTTGCCGGCATTCGCGCCGATGGCGAAACCATGGCAGTGCCATTCCCCATGCTGCAGTGGTTTAGAAAACTATAAAGGGTTAAGGTTCGGGGTTCGGGGTTCAAGGTTCGAGGTTTAAGGTTGAAGTTTCTTAGAGACTGACAACTTATTAACCAACAAATTGTTAATAAAATTTTAACCTTGTGCCGGGCGGCCGCTGGCTTTTTTATGCTATTTTTGGGCTTCACCAAACAACAGCATACCCCCCTATGGATCAGGACAAGGAACTGCTCAGGGCAATGATAGAACACAGGCAAGAGATGCTTGCCCGAATGACGGAACAAATCAAGGAAGAGCATCTGGGCATCGACCAGACCCTTGAGAGTCTCCTTGCTGCCGCCAGCAGCAAAATGCTTTTTTCAGAAGAGCCGGAAGACCCATCAAAGCCCTTCGCCAGCAAAAACTAAGGCATCCAGGGGTTTTGGCAGCACCCTGCAGCAGCACGTCAAGCTGTAAACATAACGGACCGAATCATGAAGACGTTTTTCGTTGCCCTTATTTTCTCCCTCCTTTGCAGCCCTCTGATGGCTAAAAACGGCCTCAACGGCACCGTTGGACTGGGTTACCCCGAAGCCGCCAACCTGGGTTTACGTTTTGAGCTATTGCAGGCCCAGGTCGGTTTTCATGCGGGCCTTTTCCCGCAAGGGCCCAACAATTCCTATTTCTCGGCTGGCGCAGTGGCCTATTACCATTTTGCAGGAAACTCATACTGGGTAAAACAAAAGCCATTTTACGCCCGACTGGGATTCATTTATGTAAGGGAAAAAGTGCCTACGGATACCTCCCAAAACGGCTTTCTCGAATTCAGGGCCGGAAGGGTTATGAATACCTCCAAACGCTCAGGCTTCGAACTCGATGCCGGCTTTGGCATTAAACTCTTCGAAAAACTCGAACCCGAAAACAGCCAAAACATTTCACCGGCAATAAGGCCTGCCTTGGGCCTGCGCTGGTTTTTCAGGTTTTAAAGTTCAAGCCTGCCCGCCGGTTTACCCGCCGGAGGAGGGCAGGCGGGGATCTCGTTCTTAAAAGGATGACAGGCCTTTTTATGACCACCCTGTCATCCTGGGCGGAGCCGGCCAGCCTGCCATTGCTGGGTTTACAAATCCACCATTCTACTAATCTACCAGTCAACTAATCTACCTTACCTGCGGGATTCAGGATGACAAGTACCGCGGGGGGAAAGCGGCCCTGGCCCTGCGCTCCACGCCCCATGCGCTGAGCCCCTGTCCTGCCGAGAGAGCAAAAAAAATTTGCCCTGCTCAAATTTTTATAGTCTTTGAACGATAATTGCTATGCACCCTCGTGTGCAGTATCTTATCTTTGGAATAAAAATTCTGCCTTTGCATTTTTGCATAAATGCCGGCAGATTAATAAAGTCCGTTAAAAATTTGAGGGTGCAAGGTGCCCTTCCCTGCCAAAAGCTCCTTGTTTCAACCAAATCATTGCCCTGAGCCTTGCACCCTCCTCTTTCATTTTTTCGTACATTGCATGGTGTTGTATGCCGTTTTTTGTGGAACCAAAAAGGAGCTGCCATGAAAACATCTTCAGCAAAATACCTGGTATTTTTTTTAGTGTTTTGCTTCGCCACAGGCCACCGTCTTTACAGTCAGGGCAGCGTGAGCCTTTCGGCCGGAGGCGGTTTTCCTGATGCAGTAAACCTGGGCTTCAGGCTCAGGGTGGTGCAGGAACGCATCGATTTCTATGGCGGCTTCTTACCCAGTATCAATGACAAATCCATGACCTCCCTGCAGCTGGCCATCACCTATAATTTTGCGGGCCAATCAGCACACACCTGGGTGCCTCCGTGGTATGCCCGCGGAGGCATAAGCTACCTGAAAGAAAAAGAAAAATATTGGCGGAAAAACTCCTGGTACCTCGACCTGCGCGCAGGGAAAGCCATAAACTTCAGCAAAAATGCCGGGCTCGAAATCGATGCCGGACTCGCCTTTCGTTTCGCTTACAGTACGCGTTATGACTGGGATTATTACTGGGATTATTACAACTATGATGAAAAACACCGGCCGGGAGTCACACCGGTGGCCGGCATGCGGTTCTTTTTAAACCTCTGACGGGATTCAGGTTTATTAGCTTCGCTGAGCCTGACTGCCGTTTTTTCGTACATTGCACCATATTGAAATGCCATAAATATGAGAACTTTTTCAAAAGCCTTTGTAGTGATTTTGTTGGCCATACTGGCCTTGGCCACCCCGCTGAAAAGCCAGGGCAGTTTTGCCGTTTCGGCCGGTGTGGGAGGCCCTGAAATTTTTCATTTAGGTTTTAGGGTGAAGTTGGCCGATCAATGGCAGCTTGGCGCCTTTATAGGAAGCGCTTTTGGCTCGGCAACCGAACAACGTGGAGATGCGCCCAAAGAAAAAATCGATGCTTACGCCATGGGGCTTGCAGCCTTTTTTCACTTTGGCGGACAATCAGCCCACACCCCCTTAAAGCCCTGGTACCTTCGGGCAGGACTGAGTTATGTTCATTTCGACGGCACCGATTACATTTCAAAATACAACCACGCCGACATTCGCCTGGGCAGGGGGTTCAACCTCACCCCCAGGTCCGGGCTCGAACTCGATGCCGGACTAGCCCTCATGCTCAGCCATAAACACCAAACCAAACCAGGCGGACTGCCAGAAGGCCTGCCAGTAGAGGTTGAAAACAAGGTACTCCCCGCCTTTGGACTCAGGTTTTTCTACAAGATTTTATAGGTTAAAGCTCCAAGTTCAAAGTTTAAGGTTTAAGGTTTAAGGCTGTGTCCGCTCACCAGCTGATTCAAGGCCCTGTCAATGCCTGAATAACCATCACCAATAAACAAATCTACCTATCTGCAAACCGAGCCGCTGGCTAGCGAAGCGAGCTCAACGAAGTTAATCAACAGAACTACTTTCTCATTTCTCCTTTCTCCTTTCTCCTTTCTCCTTGCCCCGAGCTGAAGTCGAGGGGTGCCTTGCGCCCTTATCCTGTTTTTCGAATGACTTTTTTCGTAAATTGCAACTAATTACCTATCAGATTTTTGTGGAGAAAAAATGAAAATCATGAAACAGAAAATTTTAAAAGCAGGCGGTTTGGCAGCGGTGCTTGTTATGGTAATGGCAGCACCTCTTCACAGCCAGTCAAACATTGGCATTGCTGCTGGAGGAGGTTTCCCTGAAGCCTCACACCTGGGTTTGCGCTACCACTGGCAACAGACAAATGTGGGGGTGTATTATGGTTTGGCCGAAGACTGGCGTTCGGCCGGTATAGCCATGGGCTTTCATTTATTTGGCTACTCAAAACACACGCCCACAAAACCCATTTACTTTAAAGCCGGAATATTTTCAAACCGCGGAGAAAACTTCTTTTTTTGGGAGCGCCTTAAATACAATAGCCTTGAGCTGCGTGCAGGTTATACAATTAACTTCTCGCCGAGATTTGGACTGGAACTGGAAGCCGGACCCGCCATAGCATTCAGATTGGAGCTGGATAATAAATATAGGGGCGCTGGTTTTGCCGCTGGATTTGCCGGCAGGTTTTTTGTCAAGTTTTAAAACAAACACCCAGTTATCCTGAGCGAAACGAAGTCTGCCCACCGGCACTCTGCCCCACTTGCCCCGAACCAAGTCGAGGGGTGCCCTGCGCCCCATGCTCCATGCCCCATGCTCCAAGCCCCACTTGCCCAAGCTGAAGTCGAGGGGTGCCCCTCTGCCCCACGCCCCACGCCCCATGCTCCATGCCCTCTGCCCTCTGCCCCATGCCCTCTGCCCCATGCCCCTTGCCCATTCGTTCTTTATTCGTTATTAACCCATAGTTAATACGTAAAAATACGAGTGAACTACGACTTAACTACGTTTTAACTACGTTTTAACTACGTGTTAAATCAGGAAATGAAAGGGAGTTGAAAGGGAGTTGGCAGGGAGAATTTTTTTTAAGTATAACAAGGAGAAAAGAAATTGGAGAATTCTTTTATTTTTGAGCCTTTCATGATAATTAATTGTGGTTTCTGAAAATTTATTTTCCAAAAATTTAAAAGCTTATGGCCAAGTTCATTACAGGTGAAGAGTTGAATTCCGCTATCTATGACATAATTTGGGAGGCAAAAGAAACCCTTCTAATTGTGTCACCTTTTATCAAGTTGGATGATTATTTTAAGCGCCTTTTTGATAAACATGTCCACAATCCCAAAATCCATATTCTTATTGTTTTTGGCAAAAATGAGAAAGAAAGAAACAAAAGTTTTAACAAAAACGATTTTGATTATTTCAAGAAATTTTTAAGAATCAGCATTATTTACATACCAAACTTGCACGCAAAGTATTGTGGAAACGAATCTAAAGGCGTAATCTCATCAATAAATCTTTATGACTTTTCATTTAAAAACAACATTGAATTTGGTGTATATTCTGAAAACAATATTCTTAACAAGTTCACATCAAGCCCTGACCATGATGCTTGGTATACGAGCATGGATTTAGCCTTTGAAAACGAAGCTGTGTTTGTAAAAAGACCGGTTTATGAGAAAAAGCTTTTAAGCTCCATTTTGGGTAATAATTATGTAAAATCTGAGGTGCTCCATGATGTGACAGAAAAGTTTTTTTCTTTCCGAAACCCTAACAAGGAAATAAAAACATTACAAGACTTTCCTGACGAGATTTTTCTTGGTTCAGAAACCAGCAAAAGACCATTACGAGAAGATATTGAACTAATTTCTTATACAAAAGACAAAAAAATCAGACCAACCGGATATTGTATTCGGACAGGTGTTGAAATACCCTTTAATCCCCGAAGACCTCTTAGTTCAAAAGCTTATGATTCATGGGCTAGTTTTGGCAACAAAGATTATGCAGAAAACTTTTGCCATAAAACAGGAAGGAGATCGAATGGAAGGACTTCCTTTAGAAATCCAATCTTATTTGATTAAAGTCGAAGCTAGCTCATTTTAAAGGTTTAATATTCCTTTCTGGAGGGAATAACCCCTCTAACGCCCCCAAAAGGATTCTCCACATCTCCTTTATACCTGGGAATAAGATGAATGTGGACATGAAAAATACTTTGGCCAGCACACTCATTTATATTTACCCCGATGTTAAAACCATCAGGACTAAACTCTTTTTGAATAATTTCTTTACAACGGTTTACAATAAGCCAACAAGCCCTTTGTTCATGAAGGGTTAAATCAAAATAACTTCCAAGATGTCTTTTGGGGATTATCAGGCAATGTCCATTTGAAACAGGAAATTTATCAAGAATAGCATATGCAGTGGCCGTTTCGGTAATTAGCTGAGTTGATAAATCAGGATTGCAGAAAGGACATTCCTGATCCTTCTTTTTAAATGAATTATAATGTTGGTATTCATAAATTTCACAAAAATCATTTTTAAAAATGCTTTTAAAAGGCAATTTAACATTGCATTGGTAGGTTGGTTTCTGGTGAATTTTGTGAATCCTGAAACCTTCTGATTTCAAGTCCCTTCTCACAGTAAAATAGGCCTTCCCCTTTGGCTTAAGAAGTTCAGAGACAGACATTAAAACTTCTACCTGATCATCCGGTTCAAGCACATTCAAAACGTAATTGCAAATGATTGTATCAAATTTTTCTTTAGGATATTCTTTGAAATAAAATTTATCATAACCGGAAATATAAAAACCTTGCTGGCTCAGTAATTCTACATCCTTTCCAAACCCACAACCAAAATCTAATATTTTCCCTATTAGTAATTTGTTCTTAAAAAGCCATTTAGAAGGAAATGAAAGGCTACTCCTTTCTTTTGCCGTAAGATGAGAATTATTTACCTTTTTCATAATGCTCCCGTTTTTTTCTCCCAATATTCAAAACCCATATTTTCAGCTATTTGAACAAGGGGTGAAAGAAGATTATAATATTTCTTCCTGAATTCATCAAAGTGTAAATCTGCTAAATCAGAGATACTGCCACCAAGGAACTGATAATCCTCTAGAAGTTTGTTATTAGGATTTTTGCGAAAAGTAGTTTTTATAGCAAATTGCTGGAGTTCGACAAATTTGTCAAGAAACAAGGACAAAACAGGAAGCTTGTTGCTTTTTGAAATATTTATGGAAGGATTAACAGGGATAAGATTCCATAACAAGTCGTGCGAAACAAAACTAAATGGAATAAAATGTTCAACAGAAAAATTTTCCTTTTTAAGTGAAGAGTTAGTATAAATGCAAGGTATTTCATGCAATTCATCAAAAACTCCTAGCCAGAAATGTCTTTGCTTTGTAAGCGGGCTTCTTGAAATTGGTTTTATCAACTTGTTTGGAATATCTGGCACGTTTGGATTTTTAGACTGAAGGTATAAAGCTAAGTTCCAAAAGCAAAAATCTAAAAGGATTCGATTGTTGGCTATTAAATAATTACTCCATTTTTCATTAATCTCAATTGCTTTGGGTCTGGCATCAAAAATCCTGTAAATACAATTATTAGAAAAGCCACTCGATAGCTCAACAATATCTTTATTGCTTTTATTTGGGAACCAAGGTGACAGAAACCTGTATGGAACTTGCTTTTCAAAATGATTAACCAGTGAATTAACTTTTGGGCTCCGGTTTGTGATTAAAAAATCAAATAATTCTAATTTATTTATGTCCAATGAAGTCCCAGTAATTCTTTGTATTTCCTTTATGTTATAATCAAACATATCGAAAAAGCCAAAGGAAATTTTGAAGTAATTTATTGGATACCAAGAATTGCAAATCATTCTTGCCAAAATATCTTTGAAATAAATCCTATTATCTCGTTTTTCATTCAATATCTCTAACAGAGAAATAAACCAATAAAATTTATAGGTTGCTGTTGTTTTATTAAAAACTCCTGCAAGTAGGTTAATTGGCAATTCCTTGTTATCTGGCAGTTGCATGGTTCAATAATTAGAATTTACAAAACTTCAAACCCAATACTTTTCAAATACTCGAAGGTAGCGTCATAAAATTTCGGAAGCCGGGTTTCATCTTTCGGATTTCCATTAGGAACAACAATTACCATCCCCTGACGTGCTCGGGTAAGTAAAACCCGGTAAGCGTTCTTTAAATAGCTTTTTCTTTCTTCTTTAATAATCCGTTGCCATTTACTACCTTTAAAGGAATAGGTATCCCAACCCTTTAGAGTGCTTCGAAAATCCGCATCCCAGGTAACACAAACCCAATCAAGTTCCAGTCCCTGAATTTGAAATTCGGTGGCAACATCTTCAAGGAAATATGATGAACGGATATCGTGCTTGTCATTCAAGAAATAGTGTATCGGATCAACAGGTGTTCGAACATCTATTGCAAGCGGTTTCAATCTGTATGCTTGAGAAGATACAACCATTCCATACCTTTCCGATCCACGAGCTCTTTTTTTCAACCAATCTTTAGCTTTAATAACATCACGTGTTATAACAATCGGATATTTATTTTTTAAAAGTCCAAGAAATTTTCTTGCTTCATCAGCATCTTTATCAAGTAATTTTTTAACCATTGATGAAAGATGTTCAGCCCTGAATGACCTCAATGAAACCGAGAGGTGAAGTTCAGGCTTCATAACGACTTCTGAGCGGCTCTTAACTTCATCAAGTGCCCTTCCAGATGCGTATTCGCTATCAGTAAGCATAGAAGAAATAAAAACCTGCCAGTGAGGAAAAGACCGATTTAGTGAGTTAATCCATTCACTAATGCCAGCTTCACCAGTGTGAATTTCCTGACCTCCACCCACCAGACAAATGATAACAGCCCAATCCTTATGCCTGTCAAGGCAAGAAATCAGAAATTCTGGTTCGGAAAAGGCAAAATCTGGCACATTCTTTTTTCGCCGCATGAAGTTTGCTGTCTGTTCAAAATTCCATGCACGCTGCGCCTCGTCAAAAATTGCCACATGATCAAAAGGAGCGCCTTTATCAAGCAAATAATCATCCCGGAAATGATGTACGTTTTGAATAAAAACTTTTACCTCCCTTAAAGCCTTACTTTTTGGAATCCGATCACCTGATTCTTTTTTTCGGCGAACTGTATCTCGTGCTAGTGCTTCCCTTAAAACTGCAACAAGAGGTCCGTTTCCGGACAGGAAAACACTGGTGGTTCCATTCTCTTTATCCAGGTGTTTGGTTGCAATATCAAGGCCAACCAAAGTCTTTCCTGCTCCGGGCACACCAGTAAGAAAGCAAATGGCTTTCTTACGATTTGTTTTGGCGTTTTCGATTATTTCAGAAAGCGCGCTGCTTGTTTGAGAAAGATTTATTGCTGAAGCATCACTTCGTGCAATTTCAGAAACTGAGTGGTTATTGTAAAGAGCCATTGCGGCCTCAATAATTGTTGGGGTTGGGGAGTACCTTCCTTCAGACCAATCCTTTTCAATAATTAATCCGCCATCTCCCATTTGTAAAACTGACCAGATTACACTTCCCAAAATCTCCGTATTAGCCTTTATTGGCACCAGGACCTTGTCTTCATGTGAATTTAGCTCGATTGTGGTTGTTTCTAATCGCGCTTCCGTTGCAACCAATAAAGGCGCAATTAAATGTTTGTGGCTGGTTTCATGAAAATTCTTCAAATCCAATGCATAGTCCCAAACCTGATCAATACCTGAAAGAAGAAAATCATGCTCCCCAACCTTAAACTCCAAAACGAAAATTACATCCCTAATAATCAAGACAGCATCTATCCTTCTACCCATTCTGGGTATGGCATATTCAAAGTAAATTTGACCTTCATAAGAAGCCAAGACTTCCTTAAGAATTGATATTTGAGCCCGCCATGCATCCAGTTGGGTTGATTGAATATCGTAACCATTGTTGGCTTGAACAATTATTCCAATAACCTTATCGGATGACTCATTTATAAAATCACTTATGTTATTAGCGTAATGGTATCTTTTCATATTATTTAAATCGTATTATGTAGCAATATTCTATTTCTTTGATAAAGATAAAAAATCAAAATAAAAGGCCAAGTTTTTTATTTCTATTTTAATAAAGTAAATAAAATATCTTATTAAATACCCTTAAGGCCGCAGTCCCTTTTTTTCAGCCGGCCCTGCGGGCGGGATTTTAAGGCTGCCGCCCTTTTACCACAAGCTCCCGCATGTGGCTATAAACAGCCGGCCCCGCAAGTGCGGGGCGCAACCCAAAACACCGCCCATCTGTGTCCGCTGGCTAGCGGACCATCCAACAGTAGCCATGGGTCGCGAAGCACCCATGGAAAGCGGGTGTTCGTTTACATCTTTCGTCTCGCCTGAGGCGAGACCGACTGTGATTAGCCCCGGGTCGTCTTTTCTTACTTCTTACACCCGGGGCTAGAAAGACGGCCCTGCGGGCGTCCTTAAATTATCCATTCTTTTTTCCACAGGCTTCCGCATGTGGCTATGCACAGTTGGCTCCTTTGGAGCATTTTTTATACCGCATGCCTGTTTACTTGCCCTGTAGGGGCCAGCCAACATTAGCCCCGGGTCGTCTTTTCTTTCTTCTTACACCCGGGGCTTAAAAGGCGGCCCTGCAAGTGCCTGGCAAGTTGGCAGATATTTCACTTTTTCAAAAGTCATATTTGATTTGTATTTCACTTTTTAAAAAGTGTTTTTGGTTCTTTTTTGAAAAATGCAGCCATTAAAGATCCATCCTTTTTAAAACAACCGGGCTCCTTTAAAAAACGCGGCTATGTCATCCTGATCCGCCAACCGGCGGAGAAGGATCTCGTGCAAATAAAGACATCCTGTAATATTAGCCCCGGGTCGTCCTTTCTTTTTTTCTCACACCCGGGGCAAAAGAACTTTGCGCTTGCATTTTCAAGAAAACGGACACATCTTTACAATTCCAAAATTGAATTTTGAATTTGTAAAAAATGATACCAAGAGCAATAACACAACAGCAACTGCTGAAGGCTTTGTTGCATCAGGCATTTGAATTGGAGGAAAAGGAAAAATGAAAGCAGAACAACTAAAAATATCCATCCGTTTTTTTAACGACCGTGAGGTGCGTGCCGTTTGGGATGATGAACATTCTAAATGGTGGTTTAGCGTATTGGATATTGTAGGCGTGCTGAACGAAGAGGCCGATTACACCAAAGTTCGCAACTATTGGAAATACCTGAAAGCCAAACTGAAAAAAGAAAACAATCAGTTGGTTAGCGCCACTACCCAACTGAAGTTAACTGCGGCAGACGGCAAAAAGTACAAAACCGATATGTTGGATAGCGAGGGTATTATTGAGCTATCCAAAAGTTTCCCCGGTAAAAAAGCAACAAAGTTTTTGGATTGGTTTTTATACAGCGATACCAGCATTGACGGGCAAAGCAAAAAGAAAGCCTACACGCTGTTCGAAAGCAATTTGATAAGCCAATTCGAAGTGGGTACCACAAAGGGTTTGCAACAAATACACGCTTATCTGTTTGGTGGTTTGTACGATTTTGCCGGTCAAATCAGGGATAAAAGCATTTCAAAAGGCGGTTATCGGTTTGTGTATGCCCAGCATTTAAAAAACACCTTGCAACAAATCGATGAAATGCCACAAAACACATTAGAGGAGATCATTTTGAAGTATGCTGAAATGAACAAGGCGCATCCCTTTATGGAAGGGAATGGCAGAAGTACAAGAATATGGTTGGATATGATGCTCAAAAAACACCTGAAAAAATGTGTGGATTGGAGTAAAATAAAAAAAGAGAATTATATGAACGCTATGATTATTAGTACCGTTGATAGCAGTGTTTTAATGCAACTGATAGAAAACGCACTAACTACTAAAATTAATGACAGGGAAATGTTTATGAAAGGCATTGACTATTCCTATTATTACGAAGAATGATAAAAGAAAGCCTATGCCAAATCGGTAAAACGAATAAGCAGCCAAATAGCGCAAATAGGCATGCAATCGATCAACTGGATATTCCGGACCAAACTGCCCCCTTAAATATCGGAATAAATGTTGGAGGATTAATCTGCCATTCCGACGGATGTTGACCCCCTTTTTTTGAAAACAAGAAGTTTTATTCCGGGGCATATTGACCCCTTCAATCCTTCACACACCTCACTGGCAACCCGCTACCTTTGCTGCTGGCGCCCATGCAAATGTTGGCGGTGGATGAGGCTGGCCACAGCCCTCAGGAACAGTTCGTGCTTTAAATTAGCCGGCCCTGCGGGCGGGATTTAAAGGCTGCCGCCCTTTTTACCACAAGCTTCCGCATGTGGCTATTATAAGGCGGCCCCGCAAGTGCGGGGCGCAACCCAAAACACCGCCCATCTGTGTCCGCTGGCTAGCGGACCAACCGTGATTAGCCCCGGGTCGTCTTTCTTTTTTCTTACACCCGGGGCTAAAAAAGACGGCCCTGCGGGCGTCCTTAAATTATCCATTCTTTTTTACCACAAGCTTCCGCATGTGGCTATGAACAGCCGGCCCCGCAAGTGCGGGGCGTTAAAACTTTATC
>JAHYJD010000081.1 GCA_019429365.1 Bacteroidales bacterium
GGTTTCATGGGTTAGCTGGCCCTTGTAATAAAAAGGGTTAAGCACCAAGGCGGCGTCGGCTTCTGCCTTGGCGGCTTCACGCGTCAGCGCAATGGTTTCGCGGGTCGATTCGCAGCCGGTGCCGGCCAGCATCAGTTTGCCGGGCTCAATGGCTTCGCGGGCAGCATGAAAGGCCTCAACCTTCTCTTTGTGGCTGAGCATTACCAACTCCCCATTCGAACCCAGAATCAGAAAACCCGAAAGGTCGTGGCGGCTGAGCCGCTGAATGTTGAATCTGATCTTATCCGTTCGGAGGTTTTCCTCCTTGTCGAAAGTGGTGGTCAGGGGTGGAAAAATACCGCTGAGATTAATCATTTGTGCTGGTTTAAAAAATGTGAACGAATATAGTACATTTTTTTATGGCCGCTTTCGCGGGAAAAGACTTTGCAGGCTGTCAGTATCCTTTTTTTCTGTCCACCAAGTTTAGAAGGGGCTGGTTTTGCAAAGTACGACGATAATTCTCAATTATCTGCGGGGCCACCGATTCAGGATCGGTAAGGCTGGCAACATGAGGCGTTATATGAACCTTGGAGTGTAACCAAAAGGGATGGTCTTCGGTCAGAGGTTCTTTATGGAATACATCCAGGTTGGCACCTGCCAGATGGCCAATGTCAAGCAGATTGATCAGATCTTCGTCAACCAGCAGCGGGCCCCGCCCCAGGTTCACCACCCAGGCCCCGGCAGGGAGCATGCAAAGGGTGTTTTTGTTAAGTATGCCGCGGGTATCAGGGGTAAGTGGCAGCAGGCAAATGAGTATGTCGGTATTTTTAAGGAATTCCTCCAGCTGTTCCTGACCAAAATACTTTTTGTAGGCAGTGGGCTGACCTTCTGACCTGCTCCAGCCCAAAACGTGGAAGCCAACGCGCTGCAGGTTCGATGCCACATGGTGTCCGATCACGCCCGTACCCATTACGCCAATTTTGACCTGGTCCATGCGCAGGTAGCGTTTTTTCTTCCACACCTTCTGGTGCTGGTTTTCACGAAAGTGGAGCAGGTTTTTCATCCGGCTCATGATCACCGCCAGGGCAAATTCAAACATATCCTGCGAAAGCCGGGGGTCAATGATTCGCACAATGTTAATATGTGCAGGAATGTCGGGGTCTTTGAGCAGGTGATCTACCCCGGCACCCATTGATGATATGGTTTTCAGGTTTGGAAATTGCATAAAAATGCCCGGGGGGTGGTTCCATGCCAGGGCAAATTTCACATTTGTGTAATCCGTTAAATCGGTATGCAACAAAACTTCTACCTTCGGATCGGCCTCCTTCAAGGCTTTGATCCAGGGTTCAGGACTGGCAAAATCGCTTATAATCACTATGGCCATGTTCAGGAAGTTTTTTCTTTTTTCTGTTCTTTCAAAAGCCAATACAGGCCTTTTACGCCACTTCTGATGCGATCGAGGCGCAGCAGCACCAGGATTTTCTCAAAATAGGCGATCACACCCCAGCCCACGGCCAGGTAATAGAACCATGGAATAAAGCCATAGGCGAACAGCACAAAAAAGAATACACCCTGCAAGTATCCGGCACTCACTGCCCCGTAAAGGTGTAAACCGGGCACGGTTTTAAAGCGGTAAAAGCCTATAATATAGCTTATTACAAAAAAGGTAAGAAACAAATACAACAGCCAGGCATGGGGCTGTACTTCGGCCCACTTAAAGGTAAATATCCCGAAAAGGGCCAGGATATACATGCCAAGGTCGGCCAGGTTGTCGAGTGCAGCGCCAAAACGAGTCTGCAGGTTGAAGAAGCGGGCAATGCTGCCATCGAGCATGTCAGTGACAAGGCTTATGCACAGCAAAAGGGCAAACCACCAATCATGGCCTATTATTCCAATGTACAGAATAACAGGAAAACTTATCAGGCGGTAGAAACTCAATGCATTGGGTACATTGAGTATGTTTTCATCTCTGACAATGATTTTCATAAAAAGGATTTTTAAAGAAACAATAATAGCATAAGCAGCACGCTCAAAGGAATAAATAAATTGTCGGTACCTCTCCAGCTAAGCATCTCAGCCAGGGTGCTCACCACGGCAATGCCCAGGGCCAGCCAGAAAGTTTTCAGATCGAATACCATGCGGTTAAAATAAAGTGCAAAAATGCTGATAATAAAGCTTGAAAGCAAGAAAGAGCCGGAACCCAGAAAGGTCTTCTTAAGTTCTTTTCCGAAAATTTTAATCCTATGGTTGTAATCCTGGAAGTTTAGTCCCAGCATGCCCGCCGCCGGGTCGCTAATAGCCAGCACCAGCATGGGCAGGATGAAAAGAAGTTTTTCATGAGCTCCGGTTTTTATATAAATGAGAAATGTAAGATAGATGGCTGCAGGCAGCATGTAACTGCCCACCGACTTGCGGTCGATATCGTGAATGGATTTGAGTTGGGAGCCGTGGCGGCTTACAAACAGTAGCAAAAAGAAGAATATGGCTAATACAAGGACATACCAGTGATCGGTAAACAGGTAGGGAAAAGTAATGGTAGATAGTGCGGCGGTAAAGTGGGCAAACTTGCGGGTGATTTCACCCTTAAGCCCCAGGCGGCGGTAGATCAGCTCAGTGAAAGTAAGCAGCAGAATGAATGCTACCAGGAAAATAAACGTAAGTGCAATTTGGTTTACCATGACGTTGGGTTTTTCTTATACGGTCAAAATACATTCATTAATAAAGAAAGGAAGGCGATCCAGGCCCCTCCGCCAATGAGGCTGTCGAAGCGGTCCAGGAAGCCCCCGTGTCCTGGAATAAGACGGTTGAAGTCCTTAACCCCGTATTGCCTTTTGTACCATGAGGTGGCCACATCGCCTACCAGGGCAAAAACCGCCACGCCTGCTGCCATGAGCATGGCATCGGTTGGTGAAGCGCTGATCAGGCCCTCAATCAGCACCGCGCTCACAATGGCAATCAGCACCCCGCCAATAAGGCCCTCCACAGTTTTATTGGGGCTTATTTTCGGAAAAATTTTGTGCCGCCCGAAAAGCTGCCCCGTAACCTGGCTGAAGGCATCGAAGATGGAAAGGATCAGGAAGGTGAAAAGGATCAAGCCCTGGCTTAAACCGCTGAATACCAAAAATCCAAACGAGAATACGAGAAAAATGAGCAAAAATGCGGCGAAAAACCTTTTTTTCTGATATCCTGACCTTAAAAACAGGCGGAAAAGTTCAAAGATCCCCGTTGCGACAATAATAACAGCCAGCCACCGAAAGGCCCTGGGGTCAAAAATTATGCTTGCAAAAAGCACATGAATAATGACAAAGTAACTGGCATATTTAACCCAGCCCTGTTGCGCCTGCCGGGGCTCTTTATTCCGGTTAATGAAATAAAATGCCAGGCCGCCCAGCAGGAAATAAGCCAGAATTATGAAGTAAATGGTGCGGATCATGCGTTTTGTATTTAGCGAAAACCTTCCATTAACTTAAGATCATTATTAACCCAAAAAAAGCTATGGCAATTGCATACCAAAATTTAATTGAACCTTCGGTTCGGATAATCCTGACATTGGTTAGAAATCGGGTGCCAAAAAACGCTCCGATCATAGCGCCTCCTGCCAGAAAGTAAACCAGGGTCATATCTATCTGCCCTACCAAAAAGTGTGCGCCCAGGGCCGAAACCGTGTTGATAAAAATGACCATGAGTGAGGTGCCTACCACCAGCTTTAATGGCAAACCAAGGGCAAACAATCCTGCCAGAACGGGCGCGGTGCCGCTGGTGCCAAAAGTGCCGGTAATCAGGCCTCCAATAAATCCATAAAATGAGCCCCGGCTTATCCTGCCGGCGGTTAAGCCATTAGGAATTTCCTTGCCCTTAGCCCTTGCCCTTTTGTCGCGGTAATTGTTGAAAACCATTACAATGGCCAGTAAAATGGAGTACACACCAAAGGTGGTTTTCAGGGTTTCGGCGGTCATGAGCCCGGTGAGGCTTGCCCCCAGCAATGCACCCAGAATGCCCGCAGCGCCGAATATCGCACCCATACGTACATCAATGTTTTTGTGGCGGTAATGGCCAATGGCGCCCACCACACAAATGGGCAGGGTGGCGGCCAGCGAGGTGGCCACCGCTACCTGGGCATCGACCTTAAAAAACAGCATAAGAATAGGAGGGAAGAAAAAACCACCGCCACCACCAATGATGGCTGCAAGCAAGCCAATAATGAAACCCACCAGGGGCAGCCAAAGGTAATTGTACTCAAAAGCAGAGTGAAAAATCATACCTGTTGGTTTTCGGGAAATAATTCAGAAATCGTAAGTTGTCTAAAACCAGCAACTTAGGTTCATTTTTATAGAAATATCCTCCCGATTTCTTGCCGAAAGGTAAACAATTTATTGCAATATATAAATGTGCTGAAAAAAACCTGAATTTATGAATAACTATCAACTTGTTGATTCTCAGTGTTTTTTTCTTTCAGGATCCAGTAAAGGCCCTTGGCATTGGAACGCATTTCCTTTATGATCAACTGTATGGTAATGTGCTCAAGGGATGCAAGGATGCCCCAGACAACCATAAAATAATACAGTGGGGTGACAAAGCCATAGCTGAAAAGCACAATGAAAAAGAAGCCTTGTATATAACCGCCAATTTTAAAGGAATAAAGGTGAAAACTGGAAAAACGCCTGAATTTGATCAACGACATGATCACGGTAGAAATCATTAGGAAAAACCATAGCACGAAGCTGAAGATGTGCGGCTGAAAGTCGTCGAGTTTAAAAACGAAAATGCCCGTAAAGGCCAGCAGGTAAGTGAAGTTGTCGGCCATGGAGTCGAGCCTGGCACCGAATTCGGTTACAAGGTTAAACTTTCGGGCAATGATGCCATCGGCCACATCGGTAAGCAGGTTAATAACCAGAAAGATGGCGAAAAGGTTTTCTTTTCCCGTAAGGATAAAACATAAAATAACCGGAAACATGAACAGCCGGTAGAAACCCAGCAGGTTTGGAATGGTAATATAATTCTTCTTTTCTGCGATCATTTTGCCGTTAATTATAAAAAGCAACTTCACAAATGCAAACGAAGAAAAGCCCCAGCCTTGTTGGTGTATGTTTGTTATTTCTCTCTTAAAACCCAGTATAAACCTTTCACATTTGAGCGCATTTCAGGAATGACAAACTGAATGGAAATGTGCTCCATGGCCGCAAGAATACCCCAGGTAACCATGAAGTAGTAAAAGGGAGTAAAAAAACCCCATGTAAAAAGCACAATGAAAAAAGCACCCTGAATGTAACCGCCTATTTTCCAGGAATAAAGGTGAAAACTGGGTGTTCTGCCATACCTGATTACCGGGATCATGATGGCCGAGAACAACATAAAAAACCAAAAGACAAAGCTGTAAATGTGGGGCATGAAATCGTGGAGCTTGAAATAATAAACGCCAAGAAAAGCCAGAATATAAGTGAAATTGTCGGCCAACGAATCGAGTTTTGCACCCAGCTGGGTCTCCAAATTAAAGGTCCTTGCAATGAATCCATCCAGGGCGTCGGTTACAAGGTTGATAACCAGCAAAATGGCAAACCATTTTTCATTACCGGAAAGGACCAGGTACAGAATAAACGGAAATGCCAATAAGCGGTAAAAACTCAGCATATTGGGAATGGTGTATATTTCACTTTTTTTCATAGGCTTTTCAGTTTAAAAAAAGGGAGCAAATGAATTGCTCCCGAAATGTAAGGATTATTTCAATAGGCTCCTGCTTACAAGCCCTTGCTTTTTTGTATAAGGCCTTTAGCATCAGTTATTTTTACCGGGATGAACGTAAATCCATACTCATAATCGTTTCCGGATTTCAGGCGGTATTCTTCTACCGGGAAGGCTCCCCAGCTGTTTATTCCGGCTACGCCTCGCTGGCCGAAGTCAATGTTCCAGCGCACCAAGTTGCGTTTTTCTATTTGCCCGATGTGTTTCTGTTCGAGGTGCACCGGTCCGTAGTCGTAACCCTGTCGGGCATCCAGGTCGCTGGTCAGGTAATGCAGGGCGGTCATTTCAAAGCCCGGGCGGTTGTCATCACTTACTGCCATGAGCCCAATGCCCTGATTGTTACCAAGGAAAGCCCAACGCACGTCGGTTTTGTTGGCGTTTTCCTGGGGGCGTTCGTAGGGTACCAGTTGGTCTGCCACCTTGCCCGAATAAAGATCAACAAAGGCGGAGGCTTTGCGGTCAACATAATTCTCCCATGGTCCGCGTCCAAACCAGATCAGGTTATCAAACTCGGGGCTTACACACAAATACATTCCCACCCGCGGAATATCATATTTTTCTGTGGGCGAGGTATGCAGGCGGTTCAGGACGTGGATGCGGCCGTTGCCATAAACCGTATAGCGGGTTTCATAACTGGTGTTCACTTCATTCAGCGTCCAGCGTACATTGATTTCAATAACATTATCGGCCTTTTTCTCTGTGCTGAAGTTGGCCAGGGTGGCATTGTCCATGGCCTTTTTCCAGTTAATGCCTTCGGTGTGCATGCGGCTGCCAAAGTCGTTGTCGGTTACAGCGCGCCAAAGGTCGGGCCGGGGCCCCATTTCGTTGTAAATAAATTGGGTGCCATCTACTTCATAACCAGTAAGCAGCCCGGTGCTGATGTCGAAAACGATATTTACCTGTTCGTTCTTAAGCCTTAGGTGGGTTGCATTCTGCTCGCGGGTCAGGGCAGGGCCGTGGTCAACAGGGTTTTCTGCCCGTTTGAACCATGGCAGCTTAACCTGCTCATTGGCTACTAAAGTGTTTACTGGCACCACCTTGCTTCCGCCAGTGATGGCTTGGAAATGCAGGAAGTACTCGGTATTGGGCAATACTTCAACTCCCGTCATGTCGAGATTGAAAACCATACTTGAATGTGGCTTTACATCAATTTCAGGCAACTCCAGGTTTTTTACAATACGGCCGTCGGCTTTGATATGGGCAATAAAATAAAAATGGCTGAGCGGGGTAAAGTCGTAGAGGTTTTCCACCAGCACCCTGGCCACTCCTTCGTGCACCCTCAGCACCTTGAAGCGAATGGATTCATGGGCTTTCTTCACTTCGTACAGGCCGGGCTTTATGCCCCTGTCGGGGAACACAATGCCGTTGAAAAGGAAGTTGCCATCAGAGGGCATGCCTTGGCCATAGTCTCCGCCAAAGGCAAATATTTCGGTGCCATCGTCCAGTACTTTACGCACACCCTGATCCACCCAGTCCCAAATGAAGCCTCCCTGCAGTTGCGGGTATTGGTTGATCTGGTCCCAGTAATCCTGGAAGTTTCCCATGCTGTTGCCCATGGCGTGGGCATATTCTGAGGCGATAAATGGCCGGTCGAGACGCTGTTGCCCAAACCATTCAAATGTGGCAGGCGAAGGGTATTGAGGCACAATAATGTCGGTGTTCCAGTCGAACTCCAGGGCAAAGCGACTGCCGATTTCGGTGCGCTCGTATTGCACCGGACGCTTGCTGCGGTCAACCGACTTTATGGCGCGGTACCCTGCATAAAAGTTCACGCCGTTTCCGGCTTCATTACCCATCGACCAGATGATAACCGAAGGGTGGTTTTTGTCGCGTTTCACCATGCGCACCATGCGGTCGGTGTGCGACAGTTCCCACTCGGGAAAATGCGCCAGGGAGCGTTCGCCGTAATAAAGCCCATGCGATTCTATGTTGGCCTCGTCAACTACATACAGGCCATGCTCATCGCACAGCTCGTACCATCGCTCCGGAAAAGGATAGTGACTCAGGCGCACTGCGTTGATGTTGTGCTGCTTCATAAGG
Organism: Bacteroidales bacterium; assembly: GCA_019429365.1. Classification (GTDB taxonomy): domain Bacteria; phylum Bacteroidota; class Bacteroidia; order Bacteroidales; family UBA7960; genus UBA7960. The sequence continues at coordinate 7,759 of JAHYJD010000081.1, forward strand.
CTGATATCCTTGAGCATGTATTCTTCAGTGAGATACTGACCGGTTTCGGGGTTGTGTTCGTGAATGTTGGTCCCTTTCAGGGTGATGGGCATGCCGTTTACCAGCAACTGCCCGCGTATGATCTCCACACTTCTGAATCCAATGCGTTTGGCAGTGCTTTCAAGCACGCGGCCGCGGCGGTCCTTCAGGGTGATGACCAGGGTGTAAAGGTTTGGAAATTCGGCGCTCCAGGGTCTTACGCCCATTATGGCACCGGAAAAAGAAATGGTGCTTGCCCCTCCGGCTGGGATCCATTCTGTGGCATTGCCGATCAAATATCGTCCGCCTCCATCCAATACTTCGTATTCAAGGATAATAAGCTCCCTTTTTTCAAGGTGGTTTTTCAAGTCAACATAAAGCGATAATAGTCCCATTTCGTAATTTGGGTCAAGGGTAGAAACTACTTCAAAGTCAGCGATCCTGGTTTTTGGCTGGCTATAAAGAAAAACCGAGCGGTGTATGCCGCTCACGCGCCAGAAGTCCTGGCACTCGAGGTAGCTGCCATCGCTCCAGCGGTATACTTCAACGGCCAACGTATTGGTTTGTCCGGGCTCCACATAGGGGGTTATGTTAAATTCCGATGGCAATTTGCTGCCCTGGCTGTAGCCCACCTTTTCGCCGTTTACCCAAAGGTAAAAAGCCGATTTTACCGATCCGAAATGAATGAAAACTTCGCGGCCGTCCCAGTTGGCCGGAAGGTCGAAATCGCGACGGTACGAACCTACCGGGTTGTAATCGTGTGGAATCCTTGGGGGCTCGGGGCCATTGCGCAGTTCGGTGATGGGCGTGCGCGGGTCGGCAAACTCGTAAGGGAGGTTCACGTAAATGGGCACATCGTAACCCTGAAACTCCCAGTTGCCGGGCACATCGATCCAGTCCCATCCGCTCACATCGTAATCTCCATTGAAAAAACCGGTGGGGCGGCTAGCAGGATTATGGGCCAGGTTAAAGCGCCACTTTCCATTGAGCGACAAGTGCCATGGGGTTTGGTTGCGGTCGCGCGTAAGGGCCTGCTGCTGGTTTTCAAAGCTGAAAAAAATGCTGCGGCCGGGCTCCTTGTTGCGTTCTATCACCGCCGGGTTTTCCCAGTCGGCCTGTGAAAAGGCAACAAGGGAGAAGCCAATAAAAAACAGTCCGGTCAGGACACGATTTGCCATCATAATTTGAATTGTTTTTTACTTATGGAAGATACCCAGCAAAAATAGCGATTTGTTTTCTAAATGCGCTATTCAAGCCTTTGGCGGGATTTTGCTGCTGCTGGTTCGAAGTTTTTGGCCACTTATCCGTGAAAGCGAAAAATGAGTAAAAGATTTGGCCCACGGCCTCTTCTTTAAAGCGGTTTTTTGCATATTTTTACCGCAATTTTAAGGTCCGCTGAACTTTTTATAGAAAAAAAGCAGTTTTCATTCAAATCCACATTGAGCCATGATTCTTCAAACCATCGACTGGGTCGTTGTGACCATTTTTTTCGTTATTCTGCTTACTATAGGTTACCTGGCTTCGAGGCAGGCAGGTAAAAGCACTGCCAACTTTTTTCTTTCTGGTCGTAATATGCCCTGGTGGTTGCTGGGGGTGTCGATGGTGGCCACTACCTTTTCGGCCGATACGCCCAACCTGGTTACCGATATGGTCCGTACGGGCGGTGTGGCAAGCAACTGGCTTTGGTGGGCGTTTCTGCTTACGGGTATGCTTACGGTTTTTGTGTATGCCCGCTTGTGGAACCGCTCCCAGGTAATGACCGACCTTGAGTTTTATGAGTTGCGCTACAGTGGCAAAATGGCAGCATTCCTCAGGGGCTTCAGGGCCATATACCTGGGCTTCTTTTTCAACGTAATGGTAATTGCCAGCGTTTCACTGGCCTTCATAAAGATTGCAGGGGTGATGATGGGAATAAAGCCAGCTCCTGCGCTGATCATTGCTGCTGTGATCGTAGTGTTTTACAGTGGACTGGGAGGGCTGAAATCCATTTTGTGGACCGACCTGTTTCAGTTCAGCTTCGCCATGTTTGGGGCCATACTGGCTGCCGTTCTTGTGGTCAAGTCGCCCGAAGTTGGTGGCCTCTCCGCATTGTTTTCGCACCCCAGCGTTGCCGATAAACTGAGCTTCGTTCCCAGTATTTCGCAGCCCGAATTGTTTTTAAGCGTCTTTCTGATACCCATAGCGGTGCAGTGGTGGGCAGCATGGTACCCTGGGGCCGAACCCGGCGGCGGCGGCTATATTGCGCAGCGCATGCTTTCGGCAAAAAACGAAGACCATGCCGTGGGCGCCACCCTGCTTTTCAACTTCTTTCACTATGCCCTTCGCCCCTGGCCATGGATTGTGGTGGGCCTGGCTTCCCTCATTATTTTCCCCGACATACAGTCGATGGTCGATGAATTTCCGGATGTGTCTGCACAGTATATTCAAAACGACTTTGCCTATCCTGCCATGCTCCGGGAGTTTCTGCCAGCAGGCCTGCTGGGCTTGGTGGTAGCTTCGCTGATCGCCGCATACATGTCGACCACCGCGTCGCAACTTAACTGGGGCTCGTCTTACCTGGTAAACGACTTTTATGGCAGGTTTTATAACCCAAAAGCCACCGAAAAACAGAAAGTGGCCTTTGGCAGGTTTAGCACCGTTATGCTCATGGTGTTTTCGGTAATGCTGGCGCTGGTGCTGCAAAACGCCCTGCAGGCCTTCCAGTATCTGCTTATGATCGGGGCTGGAACGGGCCTTATATACATTCTGCGATGGTTCTGGTGGCGTATCAACGCCTATTCGGAAATGGCTGCCATGATTGCAGCTGCGGTATTTTCTCTTACCTTCATTCTGATCGAAAACTTTAGCCTGACCCAACTGGGCGGCGGTATGGTAGAAGTGTTTGGGTTTACCACCAGCGTTACCTACTGGAACATCATTAAGTTTGTGGGCGTAACCATGCTCACTTCCCTTTCGTGGATTGTGGTAACTTTCCTGACCCATCCTATAAGTGAAGAAACCCTCCGGAATTTCTACCGCAAAATCCGTCCCGGCGGACCGGGCTGGAAACCAGTGGTGGAAAGGGCCAGGGCCGAAAACGTGGAACTGGTTAAGGAATCAGACCTGCGCTGGGATGTGCCCACCGGAATCCTTTGTATGGTTTTTGGCGCCATGGCAATCTACAGCTTGCTCTTTTCTATTGGTAATCTGCTATATGGCGACTATGGGCAAATGGCTATCATGATTACCATTACCGTGGTTTCGGGCATCTTGTTGCTGAAATCCTGGAAAAAGTTGAAGTCGAAATAAAGGAACGGCAGGGCCGGGCATATGGACTGAGGCATGACTGCTGAAGATATGGATGTCTTAAAATTAAACAGGATTGCGGGAGAATTTTTTCCTGGCAAGGCGGTTTCAAGTATTGTCCCTTTCGGGGAAGGCCACATAAACGATACTTACAAACTTGGCCTGGGAGGGACTGGCGAGGCATTTATACTTCAGCGAATCAATACAAAGGTTTTCAGCAATCCCCGGGGTGTGGCCAACACCCACCTGAAGATTCAGGAAGTATTGTCGGGGCAGACACATCCACTTGAAATTGCCCGGCTGATTCCTGATCGAAGCGGCGATCCTGTGCTTTTCGACAAGGATGGGAACGCCTGGCGAATGACTTCCTTTATCGATAATTCTGTTACCATAGAGGTGGTAAAGGAACCCTGGCAGGCATTTGAAGCAGGCAGGGGCTTCGGTTGGTTCAATAAAATTTGCCATAGCCTCGACGTTACCCGGTTTCCGGAACCTATCAAGGATTTCCACCGGCTCTCGTTTCGCATCAGGCAACTGGATGAGGCTATTAACAGAGATGCAGCCAAAAGGCTTATTACGGTTCTGGATTTGGTTAAGTTTTATAAAGACCGTGAGCAAAGCCTAAGCCTGATTGAAGAAATGACCGACCAGGGCAAGATTCCCCTTCAGGTGGTGCACAACGATACCAAGATCAACAACCTGCTTTTCAGAGGGAGAAAGGCCGCAGCTGTGATCGACCTCGACACGGTGGGGCCAGGTATCATTCACTATGATTACGGGGATGCCTTACGAACTGGTGGCAACACATCCAATGAAGATGAACAAGACCTGGAGAATGTTGACTTTAACATGCAAGCCTTTGAGGCCTTTACCCGCGGCTATATGGAACAGGTGTGTAACATCATCACAAAAGCGGAGCTCGATAACCTGCACCTCGCGCCACGGCTGATGGCGTTCATTATGGGCATCCGTTTCCTGGCCGACTACCTCAATGGCGATGTGTATTATAAAACCGCCTATCCCGGGCATAATCTCGACCGCAGCAGGGTGCAGATGAAGCTTATGGAGTGCATGGAGGCCCGGGAAGCCCAAATGAAAGCGACCATCGACAATGCTTTTGCTGCGCTGTCGGAAGGCAGGAATACTTCAAATGACTAACCTTGTTTTTTTCTTTTCAGAGAGCCTCATCAAAAAATTCAAACCATAAAATTTCACCACCATGAACAAAAAGTTTTTTTCCCCAGGATTTGTTGCCCTTATGCTGGTTTTGCTGCTTGTGACAGGTTGCAACAGTGGTAAGCAAAAGACGGATGAGCCCTTCAGAGCGGCGGAGGTTTTTCCCACTCCTGAGCGTCCGGCCGGACAAACCCATGTACTTGAACTCCGGGCCGAACCCATCGACACGGTACGTGTGGCCATTATTGGTTTGGGCATGCGCGGGCAGGGTGCTGTGCGCCGTTTAAGCTATATTGATGAAGCTAAAATCGTCGCTTTGGTCGATGTGGTTCCCGAAAGTGTGGAGCGCGGTCAGCAAACCCTTGAACTTATGGGGCGACCTGCTGCCGACAGCTATACCGGAGAAGAAGACTGGAAGGCCGTTTGCGAACGCGACGACATCGACCTGATTTATATTTGTACCCATTGGGATTTGCATGCCCCCATTGCGGTGTATGCCATGGAAAAGGGAAAGCACGTGGCCACCGAAATTCCGGCTGCCCTCACCATTGAAGAGGCCTGGCAGTTGGTTAACACTGCTGAAAGAACACGTCGCCACATGATGATGCTCGAAAACTGCAACTACGACTTCTTCGAAATGGCCACTCTAAACATGGCACAACAGGGCCTGTTTGGTGAAATCGTGCACGCCGAAGGCGCTTACATTCACGACCTGCGCGCCTTCCTGTTTGCCGAAAAGGGAGAGCCCCTGCATTACTGGGATATGTGGCGGCTGAAGCACAACGAGAAAAAAGACGGTGCACTATATCCCATGCATGGCCTTGGCCCATTGGCCCATGCCCTTAATATCCACCGGGGCGACCGCATGGAATACCTGGTGTCGGTGTCGAGCGGACAATTTGGACTTACTGAATATGCCAAAGAAAAGTTTGGCGAAGATGCTGATTACGCTCAGCGAGACTACAAAAAGGGCGACATGAACACCACCATTATCAAGACCGCCAAAGGCAAAACGATTAAGATACAGCACGATGTGACCAGCCCCCGCCCATACAGCCGCATACATATGCTCAGCGGCACCAAGGGCTTTGCACAGAAATGGCCCCGCACCGGTATTGCCCTGGAGCCCAATGGACACTACTATCTGTCAGATACGGCCCTCGACTCGCTGCTGAAAGTGTATGAGCACCCCATTGTTAAGGAAGTGGGTGAAAAAGCCCGGCAGGTGGGCGGACATGGTGGCATGGACTTTATCATGGATTATCGCCTGATATACTGCCTGCATCACGGCCTTCCCCTCGACCAGGATGTGTATGATGCGGCCGAATGGTCTGCCGTCATTGAACTTTCGCAAATTTCAGTGGCCAACCAGGGCATGCCCGTGCAAATTCCCGACTTTACGCGCGGGGCGTGGAACGAACTGAATACCGTTACCTATTACACTTCAGATTGACGAACTGGGTTTGGGATTATTTACCTGTCAGGGCTTAGTACTTCCAGTGCCCTTTCTTTGACTTGTGGCCCCGCCAGTTCATAATCGATAAGGATTACCCTTACGAACTCTTTCCCTTTATCCATTGATTGAGTGCGTTGCCAGTGGATATGACCCTTATAGGGATGGTTGTTCAGAATGGAAGGCTGACCAAGGTAATTTCCGCCAAAAACGCAGGTCATTCTGAATGCGTTTGAAAATGCTTGCAGCATTGATTTTCCGCACATACCCGTTACATTATCGCCCGGGTCCTGGAGTTCATCATAAACAATATAATTGATCAATTCTTTTTGCTGAAGCTTTTTAAGCTCCTGAAACAATGCAGAGTCTTTATTAACCATACTGGCGCCAAAAATCAGGTTTATCTCGGGTTGTAAGGTCTCGGATTCATAATGCAGGGCGAGTTTTATGGCAAGCTGCGATGCCAGAACGCTTCCAAAGCTTGATGAGATAATAGTTATTTGATCGGTTTGATCTGTTGTGTCATCTATTATCCGGTTAAAGGCCAGCCTTACTTTCCGGTTTTTATCAGGATGTCTGACGGGTTGTTGACCATGCAAAAGGGCCCACCCTACATTTGCCAAAGGTAATTTGCTTAAAGGTTCGTCAATAATTTTGAAATCATTGCCCAACAGGCCTTCAAGGTAGCTGCACAGGGTAATATTGAAAATGTTGGGGGCTTGCTTTCCATAATAATTCGCTCCAGGGATGAAATAAAATCGCTGTATACTGTTTGCAGTTGTTTTCATGGCGGTAAAGAAATGCGGCCCATCCACTTCATCAACTTGAGAGAGGGCAAATTGGTGAGGCAAAAGAAAAGTGAGAAACAGGCAAAATGTGTGAATGCAGCTTTTCATGACCCCCTGGTTATCAATCAATCAGACAACTAACCAGCGCATTCAAAACCTGATATCGCGATAATTCAAATATAAAACAATTTTTGATTAATTGTTTAATTTCTGGAACTTTTATAAGTCAGATTCCGAAGGAGATTGTTGCGTTTTTAAATTTTACTTTTTATTTATCAGGCAATAATGTAACACTTTGAGAAATTAATTTCTCAAAGTTCTTCTTTTTGATACTCTCAGGAAATGATCAGGTATCTTGAAAGGCCTGGTTTAAAGGCTGCTTTGTTTTTCTTTCAGCATTTTGGGATACACTGGCACGATTGTTTTATAAGATATGACCAAAACCTTTAAAACAAAATTAAAATGAAGCAGTATTTTAAAT
>JAHYJD010000196.1 GCA_019429365.1 Bacteroidales bacterium
GGTGACAAAAAGAAGGAGCAGGGCAGGATGTCGCAACGGCCACGAAAATTGGGACTGAATCAGGAAAGGCACCAGAAACAGGTGGCTGTAGAGGAAAAGTGGCCTATCAATATGTGCTGGCCTGATGAAATATTTCCAGATCTTTTTGAAAAAAAAGAAAAGAAAAAACAGTACCAGTCCAAAAAGAAAAATGCCCCCTTCGGCCAGCAGTTGCAAATATTCGTTATGAGCCCATAAAGTGGACTTCATCGCTTCGAATTCGACAAAACCGAGCAGATCATGCGCTACCGGCCCATAACCGTTCATCAGGAAACGATAGTTATCGAGTCCCACACCCAACCATGGGTGATCAAGAAAAATCAGGATGGCGCTGGTCCAAAAGACAAAACGACCAGAGGGGTTGGTCCCGGTATCGGAAAAAGAGCGGGTTGCAACAACTTCTTCAATTCCCACAACCAAGGCAAGTCTGGAGAAAGTAAAGGCGACCGCAAGGGACATTAAAATTAAAAAAAATTCTTTGCGTGCGCTGTGATCTTCTGCCAAATAACGTTTACTGACAATCAACCAAAGCATAAAACAAAGGATCAGGAAGAGCCCAAGAAAGCCTCCTTTCGATCGTGTCAAAAAAAAGGACGTTGCGACAACAAGCACTGGCACAAAGCGAAGCAAACCAATCCATGACGGTTGATAGCGGTACTTAACAAAGTTATGCAAATAACGATACAGAGAGACGAGCAGTGTGAGGGATAAAAAAAGGGCGAAAAGATTTGACTGCCCATAAGGCCCGGAAATGCGGGGATCGTTATCAGCGGGGAGCAGATAGGGGATCAAGGGGGTTTGCGTTACTCCGCATATGTGGAAGTAAAAATACTCATATAAGCCGAGTAGGGCAGCCAACAGTCCAAAAAGTAAAAAGACATCGATGAAGGTTTCAATGAAATCATGCCGGACGCGGGAAAAGTTAGTGATCAGAAAAAAAACTAGAAGATAAACCCCTAAAACCCCAAGTAAATAAAAAGACCATATACTGTAAGCAGCATAAAAGGAACCCATAAAAAAAAGCAGCCAGAAAGCAAATCCCCAAGTGTGCCCATCCGACAAAAAAAAATATCGTGACTGGGAAAAAAGATATCCACAACTGATGAACGACGCGAACGACACGACATAAAGCGCTCCCACATCTCCGGTCGCAGCGAGAAAGGAGGGGTTGACAAACTGCATTATCAGCAGCACCACCGCAATCACAGCAGGAAGAATGTTATTTTGTCCGCGCCAAGCAAAGCGATTAATTATGTTTTTCAATTTTTTTAAACCAGTTGAGTTCTCATCTTAAAAATCAAAAAGCCCCTCAAACGAAGGGCTTTTCAATAAAATATTCATACTTTAATTTACTGAGATTTCCAGGTACCATCCCATTTTGCTGCCGAGGTCTCAACATCAGGCATACTCTGCAAAAAAGCTGCAATCTCGGCCACGGTGGAACCAGTCGTAAATGGGCTCTTCATGATATTCGTCAGATTTTGGGCAGTGGCGTAACCTTCGCTACCACCATTATGCACGCTGGACACCGTGTACCATTGAGCATTAGAGGGAGCATCTCCGGGGTTTTCATAGCGCACGATCACGCCTTTGGAAAGACCAATAATTTTTTTGGAGGTGTCGGCAGTACCACCAACGACAATCTCACCTGGAGTCGAATCAAAGTTTGCAGCAAAAGCACTCGACGCCATAAAAAATGTCGTAACAAACAACAGACCGATAATCATCACTTTATTCATTATGTATTCTCCTTTGCCATCACGATTAGAAGGGGTAGTGGTATTCGTCCGTGTAGTAACCTTCGACCGTGGTCTTGATCGTCTTCAGGTCACTCTGGGCAGCCGAGTTGAACGCCTTCTGCCGGTAGGATGCGAACTGCGGGATGGCAATCGCCGCGAGGATACCGATGATCGCGACAACGATCAGCAGCTCGATCAGGGTAAAACCCTTTTCATTCTTTCTGAACTTTTTCAACATGTTAA
>JAHYJD010000197.1 GCA_019429365.1 Bacteroidales bacterium
AGCCGATGGCCGACAACAGGAAAAGTAAAGCCGCCAGCTTCAGGCCGTTGCGCCTTCCCAAAGCCTGGCTAATATAACCTGCTATCGATCCCCCGATGATGCAGCCTACCAAAGCACTGGCAATGGTAAAGCCTTTCAGGGAGTTGGCAACCCCCTCGTTGAACACATAGGGTTTGCCAAGGAAGGCAACACCAAGCACAACAATCAATACCAGGATAAGTGCTCCTGACAGGATCCATGCCTTCTTTCTATCAAAAAGGCGAAAAAAGATGGTGGAAATGGCCAGGCCAATGCCCAGAATTACCAGGGTCACGGAAACGCGAAACTGAAAAATTACGGCAGCGGCCTTTTCCGCATCTGCAGCCAGGCCGTCAATAAAAAAAGCCTGCAGGGCGCCAACCGCCCCTGAGATGACCGCGGTGTCGTAGCCAAACAGCAAGCCGCCCAGTGTGGCCACCAGGGTAATGGCCATTACATAGCCTTTTTTTCCATTGTTGTTAGTCGGGTTCATAGGTTCAGATATATTATTAACGGATATACTGGTTCAGAATGGCTTCGTACAACTCTTGCTTGCCGCTGATCTGCTTTGGCTCGCCATTTTTGATGGCCAGTTCGCGCAGATCTTCCAGGGTGAGCTTGCCCTCTTCAAAGGCTTTGCCATCGCCTGAGTCAAATGAACTGTAGCGGTCCAGGCGCATTTTGCGGTAGGGTGATTTCTCAAGAATGTGGTAGGCGATTTCAAAGGCACGGGCAAACACATCCATGCCGGCAATATGGGCAATAAAAATGTCTTCCAGATCGGTGGAGTTGCGGCGCGTTTTGGCATCGAAGTTTATGCCACCCGTTTTAAAACCTCCGGCTTCGATAATCACCAGCATGGCCTCCACCAGTTCGTAAACATTGATGGGAAACTGGTCGGTATCCCATCCGTTCTGATAGTCGCCGCGGTTGGCATCGATGCTGCCAAACATACCGGCATCGGCAGCCACCTGCAATTCGTGCTGAAAGGTATGGCCGGCCAGGGTGGCATGGTTTACTTCAATGTTCAGTTTGAAATCATCAGCAAGGCCAAACTTGTTGAGGAAGCCTATGATAGTGGCTGAGTCGAAGTCGTACTGGTGCTTGGTGGGCTCCATTGGCTTGGGTTCAATCAGGAATGTTCCCTTGAAGCCTTGCTTCCTTGCATAGTCCTTTGCCAGGTGCAGAAATTTTGCAAAATGCTCAATTTCACGTTTCATATTGGTATTGAGCAAGGAGCTGTAGCCTTCGCGCCCGCCCCAGAACACATAGTTTTCGCCGCCCAGGGCAATGGTGGCATCCAGGGCATTTTTCACCTGGGTGGCGGCCCAGGGCAATACGTTAAAGTCGGGATTGGTGGCAGCCCCATTCATGTAGCGCGGGTGCGAGAACACATTGGCGGTGCCCCACAATAACTTGACACCCGAAGCTTTTTGCTTTTCTTTCGCATAATCAACCATGGCCTGGAGGCGACTTTCTGATTCCTTGATTGAGTTACCTTCATCCACCAGGTCAAAATCGTGGAAGCAATAGAAAGGAATACCGAGCTTGGTAATAAACTCAAAAGCGGCATCCATTTTGTCCTTGCCACGCTGAATGGGATCGGCAGCCGCATCCCAGGGAAGCACCATGGTGCCCGGCCCGAAGGGGTCGCCTCCAGTGCTGCAGAAGGTATGCCAGTAAGCCACAGCAAATCGCATGTGTTCTTTCATGGTCTTTCCGGCAATCACTTTTTTCTCGTCATAAAATTTGAATGCCAGCGGATTGTCGCTTTCACGGCCTTCAAAACTGATCTTTCCGATTCCTTTGAAGAATTCCTTATTTCCGGTTAAGTAACTCATTTTATTATGGTTTGGGGTTTAAGGTTTAAGGTTTAAGGTTTAAGGTTTGG
>JAHYJD010000005.1 GCA_019429365.1 Bacteroidales bacterium
TTTGCTCAGTGCATGCAATTTCCCATTTAATATCAAAACCATGAAATCATTTCGGAGGCTTTTTATTTTTTCTTCGCTGTTGCTTGGGCTATTCGCCACCGCCACCGCCCAGCCTGTGGTACTGGTAACCTATCACAGCAAAACCGGCAATACCCAGGGCATGGCCGAGGCTGTGGCTTTGGGTGCGGCCCAGGTGGAAGGGGTAAAGGTGGTGCTGAAGTCTATTGCCGAAACCACCACGGAGGATCTGCTGGAAGCCGCCGCCATTATTGTGGGCAGCCCGGTGTATAATGCCAATGTTTCGCCCGAGGTGCAGGCGTTTATTTCGTCGTGGCCATTTGAGGATGCCCCGCTTAAGAATAAGATCGGGGCTGCTTTTGTAACTGCCGGGGGCATCTCGGCAGGAGAGGAGCTCACCCAGATGAACATGCTGCAATCGATGCTGATCTTTGGGATGATCGTGGTGGGCGGACCCGACTGGACCGCACCTTTCGGCGCCTCGGCCATTGTGGGGGAACCGCCTTTCCTTGAGGAAGCAGGTATTGCGCCCCAGTTTCTCAAAAAAGGAGAAGGCCTTGGCAGGCGCGTGGCAGAATTGGTGGTGAGGATGAACCAGTAATTTAAGCCAGAAATCCTATCTTTGCACTGTTTTTTAAAAATCCTTTTTTATGAGTTTATTGATTGTAGGCACTGTGGCCTTTGACGAGGTGGAAACCCCTTTCGGGAAAACCGGGAAGATACTTGGTGGTGCCGGAACTTATATTGGCCTTGCCGCCAGCCACCTTACGGATCAGATCAGCATTGTATCGGTAGTTGGGGGCGACTTTCCAAAAAAATATCTTGACCTTTTCAGGGAAAAGAACATCGACACCACCGGCCTTAAGGTGGTTGAAGACGGAAAGACCTTTTTCTGGGCCGGAAAGTATCACCTCGACATGAACACCCGCGACACCCTGGTAACCGACCTTAACGTACTGGCCGACTTCGATCCGGTGGTGCCGCAGCATGCCCGCAACAGCAAGTATCTGATGCTGGGCAACCTTACTCCTTCCATTCAAAAACGGGTGATTGAACAGATGGAAACACGCCCGAAGCTCATTGTAATGGACACCATGAACTTTTGGATGAACATTGCCTGGGACGACCTGATGGAGGTGCTTACCATGGTGGATGTGCTCACCATTAACGATGAGGAGGCCCGCCAACTTTCAGGAGAACATTCGCTCATGAAGGCTGCCAAAAAAATCCTGACCATGGGCCCCAGGTACCTGATTGTAAAGAAAGGCGAACACGGCGCCCTGCTGTTTTACGAAAACCAGGTATTCTTTGCTCCGGCTATGATACTGGAGAATGTTTTTGATCCAACAGGTGCAGGCGACACCTTTGCCGGCGGCTTTTTGGGTTACATTGCCCGCAAGGACGACACCTCTTTCGAAACCCTCAAAAATGCCCTGATCTATGGCTCGGCAATGGCCAGCTTTACTGTAGAGAAATTTGGCACCGACCGCCTGCTCGAAATCACCGGCGAAGATATAGAAGAGCGGTTGCTGGAGTTTGTCAAAATGGTGGCCTTCAAAATCTAAAACATTCTGTTCCAAAATTTTGAAGGTTTGTTAACATTACTATGCAGTTTTTTTTTAACTTTAGCCACTTTTTTCGGGGTAGGTTTCCGAAAATGAAATGATGGCCGCAGGCCTCATTTTTTTTGCCGGCAGCCTTTTTTAATTTGAAAACAATCAAGTTCATTATACACGCTTTAACCCGTTGATGCTGTTATGAAAGTATATCAAACAAACGAAATTAAGAACATCGCCCTGATCGGGGGCGCTAAATCGGGGAAAACCACCCTGGCTGAAGCCATGCTCTTTGAAGGCGGAGTCATTAACCGCAGGGGTTCTGTCGACGACAAGAACTCGGTTTCTGACTACCGCGAAATAGAACTGGAGCGCCAGGCCTCCGTATTTTCAACCGTAATGTATTCCGAATTTGCCGGAAAGAAAATCAATATTATCGACACCCCCGGTTTCGACGATTTTATCGGCGAAGTGATTGCCGCCCTTAAAGTGGCCGACACTGCCGTGATGGTAGTGAACTCGCAAAACGGTGTGGAAGTTGGAACCGAAATTACCTGGCGTTACATTTCCAGGCTGGAAAAACCTGCTGTTTTTCTGGTAAACCAGCTCGAAGCCGAAAAAGCCAACTTCGATGAAACCCTGCGTCAGCTTAAAAGCAACTTTGGTGAGAAGGTGCTTGTGGCTCAGTATCCTGTAAATGCCGGACATGGCTTCGACAGCGTGGTCGATGTGTTGAAAATGAAGCTTTACAAATTCCCCGTTGGCGGAGGTAAACCCACCATCAGCGACCTGCCTGCCGAAGAAAAAGACAAGGCCGAAGAATACCACAATGCCATTATTGAAGCTGCCGCCGAAAGCGAAGAAGCGCTTATGGAAGCATTCTTCGAAAACGGCAGTCTTACAGAAGAAGAACTGGCCAAAGGTATCAACCTGGGTATTGCCACCCGCACCATGTTCCCGGTGTTATGTGCCTGCACCAAGCACAACCAGGGCGTAAACCGCTTTATGGAGTTTGCAGTGGAAAACCTGCCCTCCCCCAGCGAGGTGACTTCTACCAAAACTGCCGAAGACAAAGACCTGGCATTCGACCCTGCCGCTGCTCCTATGGCTTTTATTTTCAAAACCGCAGTTGAACCCCACCTTGGCGAGATCTCCTTTTTCAAGGTGTATGATGGCACCATTACCGAATCCATCGACCTGCTGAACGCCACCACCAATTCTAAGGAAAGGCTTTCGCAGCTTTTTGTGGTGGCCGGAAAGAACCGCCAAAAGGTAGAAAAGGTAATGCCCGGCGATATTGCCGCTACCATTAAGCTGAAGGACTCCCATACCAATAATACCCTGACATCTGGCAAGAATCAGGGCCTGTCGGTATCGCCCATTGTATTCCCCGAGCCCAAGATTCGTATGGCAGTGAAAGCCAAAAATACTGCCGACGAAGAAAAACTGGCTGGTATCCTGAAAGAAATGAACAACATTGACCCCACCCTGATATATGAGCACTCCAAGGAACTGAAGCAGCTTATCCTGTCGGGCCAGGGCGAAATGCACCTGAACGTGGCCAAGTGGATGATAGAAAACCTGAACAAGGTGGGTATCGAATTCCTGGCTCCCCGCATTCCTTACCGCGAAACCATCACCAAGAATGCCAAGGCCACCTATCGCCACAAAAAACAGTCGGGTGGTGCAGGTCAGTTTGGCGAAGTGCACATGATGATTGAGCCTTACTACGAAGGCAAGCCCGACCAGACCGAATTCCCGATCCGTGGCCGCGATGAGCACCAGCTTCCATGGGGCGGTTTGCTGGTTTTCAACAGCTGTATTGTGGGTGGTGCCATCGATGCACGCTTCCTGCCAGCCATCCTGAAAGGTATCATGGAGAAAATGGAAGAAGGACCGCTTACTGGTTCGTATGCACGCGATATTATCGTGAACGTTTACGACGGTAAAATGCACCCGGTCGACTCTAACGAAATTTCCTTTAAGCTCGCCGGACGTAACGCATTCAAAGAAGCCTTTAAAAATGCTGCACCAAAGATCCTCGAGCCCATTTACGATGTGGAAGTAATGGTGCCCGAAGAAAAAATGGGTGATGTGATGACCGACCTCCAGGGACGCCGGGCCATCATTATGGGTATGGAAAGCGAAGGACATTACCAGAAAATCAAGGCCAAGGTTCCCCTGGCCGAACTCAACCGCTACTCCACTTCGCTGAGTTCGCTCACCAGCGGACGTGCCACTTACGGTATGAAGTTCGCCGAGTACCAACAGGTGCCAATGGACGTGCAGGACGCCCTGCTCAAAGCCTACGAAGAAGAAGAAAAAGACGAGGATTAGTCTTTTTCAACAGCCTGATACGCAAAAGCCTGGTCATTTGGCCGGGCTTTTCTTATTTAGAAAGGTTTTAAGTTACGAAAAGCCGTTGGCAAAGCCCGCAATTTTCCTATTTTTGCGTGCAAAATCAATTCATTGGTTTACTATAAGTTACACGCAAATATTTTAATTGATCGTATTGTTTTGATGTTGAATTTTGTTAAATCATAATAATCAATGGCTGAGAAAAAAGACAACACTGCAAATCACGCTCCCGGCAAGAAACCGGCGGGGCAAGTCGAAGCCACGGGCTCCAAAGGATTCCTGCGGTGGATTGAAGACATGGGCAACAAGCTGCCCCATCCTTTCTGGATCTTTGTCTGGATCTGTATTTTGATTGTGATAACCAGTGCCGTAACTGCCTGGCTGGGTGTCAGCGCAGTCGATCCCGGTTCTGGTCGTGTGGTGGAGGCACAAAACCTGATGTCGGGCGAAGGCCTCAGGCGGTTTGTGGAACACATGGTAAGCAATTTTGCCTACTTTGCGCCTTTTGGCCTGGTGCTGGTTATGCTTATGGGGGTTTCCATTGCCGAACGCAGCGGATTACTGGCAGTGGCGCTTCGCACGGTGGCGTTTTCTGTTCCCAAAAAGATTGTTCTGCCCGTTATTTTCATTATTGGTGCCTGTGGCAATATTGGCTCTGATGCCGGTATCGTCATCGTTCCGCCCATTGCAGCGCTTATCTTTATGCAGATGGGGCTCAACCCTATTGCCGGCCTTATAGCCGGTTACGCTGGAGCTACGGCGGGTTTTACGGCCAATTTCTTCATTGCCGGCACCGATGTGTTGTTGGCTGGCATCAGCACCGAGATCACCCACCATATCGATCCAAGTCTTGAGGTCAGTGCCACAGCCAACTGGTACTTTATGATTGCCTCCACCTTTCTGCTTGGATTTGGCGGTGCGTTTATTGCACGTAAATATACCATTCCGCGCACCAGCCAGTTTGCCATTACCGGCGAAACGGTTGAATTTGTCGAAAGGCCGACCCTTAGCCACGCCGAAAGGAAAGGGCTGAAGCATGCCGGTATCTCCCTTTTGATTTATGTGATTTTGGTGCTGCTGGTAGTAGTGCCCGAAGGTGCGCCCCTGCGAAACCCCGAAACCGGTGGCTTGGTTCCATCGCCATTCCTCAGGGGCCTGGTGCCCATACTTTTTTTCATGTTTGCCATTCCGGGCTATTTTTACGGCAGGTCCACCGGCACCATCAAAAACAGCAACGATGTGCTCCGGCACATGGAGCATGGCATGAAAGAGCTTTCGGGCTATATTGTGCTTATGCTGGTGGTGGCCCAGTTTATTAACCTGTTCTACTGGTCAAACCTCGACACTATTCTTGCCATTCGCGGTGCCGAACTGCTCAAGGCTTCCGGCCTGACCGGCCCGGTTATGTTTGCCCTGTTTATGATCATAGTGGCTTTACTCAATATCTTCCTGGGCAGCGGCTCGGCCAAATGGGCCATTTTCGCCCCGGTATTCATCCCCATGCTGTATCAGCTCAACTACAGCCCGGCCTTTGTGCAGCTTATGTATCGCGTGGGCGATTCCATTACCAACTGTGTAACGCCATTGTATGTGTATTTCCCGCTGCTGCTGGGATGGATACACAAATACAACAAAAACATTGGCATCGGAACCATCGTGTCGCTGCTCATTCCCTATGCCGTGATTCTGTTTATTATGTGGCTGGTGCTGCTGTTCGTGTGGTTTGGTCTCAACCTTCCCATTGGGGTAGGCGAGTGGATCTATCTTCAGTAAGCTTTCGCTGAAAAACTTTGAGCCCGGGGTTTCCTCCGGGCTTTTTTAAAGCCGTTGCTTTTCGTAGATTTATAACAAAAATGGAATGCCATGAATGCAAAAGCCGATATTATTTTTAGCCGACGCAGCATTCGCCTTTACCAGGCCGGGCCTGCCATAAGCGACGAGACGATTCATTTTCTGCTCGATGCCGCTATGAGTGCCCCGACAGCACGCAACCGCCAGCCCTGGCATTTTGTGGTTGTTACCCGCAAGGATTTACTGGAGGAACTGAGCCGGCGGCATCCGTATGGTAAAATGCTTACCAGTGCGGTGATGGCTGTTTTAGTTTGCGGAGACGCTGGTCTTGAACAGGAAGAAAGTTTTATTGTGCAGGCTTGCTCAGCGGCCACCCAAAACTTGCTTTTGGCAGTTGAAACCCTTGGGTTGGGAGCGGTCTGGCTGGGCGTCCATCCGCGCCGCGAACGCGCGGAGGCCATCAGCAACCTGCTCGGAATTCCGGAACATATTCTACCGGTTTCGCTGGTATCAATAGGATATCCGGCTGAAGAAAAACCCCGCAATGCCAATTACAGGCAGAGCAGGGTTCATCTGAATGGCTGGACAGAAACCAGTGCTTAGCCGCACTTGCTTTCGCCACAGGTGGTGCAGATAAGGCACCCTTCCTGGTAAATAACACTTTCCTGGCTGCACTTGCTGCAAACCCTTCCGTGGGCCTGGGTGCCATCCGGAATAAATTTTTTGAGGGCACGCACTACCCCGTTTTTCCAGGTATGCAGGTGGTCGCTGTCGAGGCTCAGGTCTTCAATAACATCTACCACCGAGGGCAGCGGCATGCCATGACGCAGAATGCCCGAAATTAACTTGGCATAGTTCCAGAACTCTTTGTAGAATGAGCGTGACAGGCCTTCAATGGTCACTTTGTACCCATCGCGGTCAAGAAACTGGAAGTCGTAGCGCTTTTCGCCGTTTTCGTTGCGGTTTTTAATAACCCAACCCTTATCCACGTAAGTGGGTAAATAAAAACCTTCTGCTTTTCCAGTAAAAATTTCGTAGGGCCGGTCATTGAGAATGCCAACCACTGCGATCCATTTTTCGGAATCGTTGTTGAAGCGCACTACCTCGCACTCCAGTATTTTTGGGCGTTTTGGAGCGTTGGTTTCCTTAAACTCCTGCTTGTCTTCTTTCTTGCTGTCTTTTACCAGCACCCCCGAACGGGAGCCATCGCGGTAAACGGTAATGCCTTTGCAACCGCTTTCCCAGCCAGTAAGATAAATTTTGCCGACCAGCTCTTCAGTTGCATTGTTGGGCACGTTTACGGTAACGCTTATGGAGTGGTCGACCCACTTCTGCACGGCTCCCTGCATATGCACTTTGGCAACCCAGTCCACGTCGTTGGCGGTGGCCTTGTAAAAGGGCGATTGTCTGATGACATCCTGGAGTTCACTTTCCTTCAGGTGGGCCAGCTTTTCTTCGTCGTGGCCGTTGGCACGCATCCAGTCAATAAACTTGTGGTGAAACACATTATATTCTTCCCAGTGGTCACCAATTTCATCTACGAAGTCTACCCTTACGTTCTTGTCGTTGGGGTTTACCTTACGCCTGCGCTTGTAGGCCACCATAAACACCGGCTCAATGCCCGAGGTGGTTTGGGTAAGAAGGGAAACACTGCCAGTTGGGGCAATGGTTAGCAGTGCAATGTTTCGGCGGCCATGCTTCTCCATGTCGGCATACAATTCGGGGTCGGCTTCCTTTACTCGCTGAATAAAAGGGTTGCCGGCCTCGAGCTGGGTGTCGTAAACGGGAAAGGCGCCACGCTCGGCTGCCAGATCGACAGAAGAACGGTAAGCAGCCAGGGCCAAAGTTTTGTGCACGTTTACCGAAAAATCAGAAGCTTCTTCAGTGCCATAGCGGAAACCCAGGGCAGCCAGCATATCGCCTTCGGCGGTAATGCCGATACCCGTGCGGCGACCTTCGATGCACTTCTCGCGAATCTTCATCCAAAGATCTTTTTCCACGCGTTTTACCTCTTCCAGCTCGGGGTCCATTTCAATTTTTTCAATGATCCTGTCAATTTTCTCCAGCTCCAGATCAATGATGTCGTCCATTATGCGCTGGGCCAGAGCCACATGCTTTTTAAACAGCGGAAAATCGAAGCTGGCCTTGCTGGTAAAAGGGTTTTTTACGTAGCTGTATAGGTTTATGGCCAGTAGGCGGCAGCTGTCGTAGGGGCAGAGTGGAATTTCGCCGCAGGGGTTGGTAGAAACGGTCTGGAAGCCCTGGTCGGCATAGCAGTCGGGCACCGATTCGCGCAATATGGTATCCCAGAAAAGGATGCCAGGCTCGGCCGAGCGCCAGGCGTTGTGTACGATTTTTTTCCAGAGATCGCCCGCGTTGATGCGCTTAATATACTTTGGGTCGCTACTGCTAATGGGATATTGCTGCACAAAGTCTTCCTGGCCAACCACCGCTTTCATAAACTCGTCGGTAATTTTTACCGAAACGTTTGCGCCGGTTACTTTGCCCTGTTCGAGCTTGGCATCGATAAAACTTTCGGCGTCGGGATGCTTCACCGAAACGGTAAGCATGAGGGCCCCACGGCGGCCATCCTGGGCCACTTCGCGCGTAGAGTTTGAATAGCGCTCCATGAAGGGCACCAGTCCGGTGGAAGTTAGGGCGCTGTTTTTCACAGGGCTTCCCTTGGGCCTGATATGCGAGAGGTCATGACCAACCCCGCCGCGCCGCTTCATAAGCTGAACCTGCTCTTCATCCACTTTCATAATGCCGCCATAGGAGTCGGCATCGCCTTTATTGCCAATTACAAAACAATTTGATAAGGAACCGATCTGAAAGGGGTTGCCAATACCAGCCATTGGACTGCCCTGGGGCACAATGTACTTAAAACGGTCCAGGGCCTGAAAAATGGTTTCCGCCTCGAGCGGATTGGGGTAGTTTTTTTCTATGCGTGCAATTTCGCGTGTAATGCGCCAATGCATGTCTTCTGGCGAAAGCTCATAAAGGTTGCCATCAGAATCCTTCAGTGCATATTTATTTACCCAAACGCCAGCCGCCAGGCTGTCGCCATTAAAATATTCGGTGGCCTTTTTCAGGGCTTCTTCGAAAGCATACTTTTTAACAGGTTTCCCGGTATCGGCCGCTGCCGCGCCATGCTCGCCCCCGAGGTCCGGACGGCTTCGCTGGTCTATTACCTGATTGTATAAGTTCTGACCCTCCTTCTGCTGTCCTGTCTCAGGGTGTGTCTCCGCAAATGCAGGCTTATTCTCCATTTCTACTATTGGTTTTTAAGGTATTACGTGGAAAAATCGCCCCTTTCGAATGAAAAAAACATGCTTGTGATTAGCATTTCGGAGGCGATTCAAAGGCGAAGATAAAAAACAAAACCGTTGGAAACGACACTAGTTTATTAACAATGGCCGAAAGTTATTAACCGACCTTGTTTAACTGTTTGACTGGAAAATGAATAAGTTAAATGTAGTTTTTTCGCCTATTTACTGTGTTGATAAAAGGCTGAATATCAGTCGCTTGTTTTAAAAACAAACCCGTAAGCGCCTAATTTTGTTGTATTTAAGGGTATGTTAATGTGTTTAATATTTGCATTTCCCCTTGCGGCAGAAGTAAGATTTCTGGTGTTTGTTTACGATTCGCCAAATTCGATGAGGAAGGCTTTGATGAAGTCGTCGATTTCGCCATCCATTACCAGTTGCACGTTCGATGTTTCCACTCCGGTGCGCAGGTCTTTCACCAGTTTATAGGGATGGAAGACGTAATTCCGTATTTGCGACCCCCATTCAATTTTCTTCTTGGAACTCTCCAGGGCCTCGAGTTTTTCACGTTTCTTACGAAGCTCAATTTCGTATAGTTGCGACTTTAGCATGGTTATGGCTTTCTCGCGGTTTTGCCCCTGGGAGCGGGTCTCCTGGCACTCAACCACAATGCCGCTGGGTGCGTGGTAAAGACGAACGGCCGTTTCAACCTTGTTTACGTTCTGGCCGCCGGGCCCGCTCGAGCGGAAAGTATCCCAGCTCAGGTCGGCAGGGTTGAGCTCTATTTCAATATTATCGTCAACCACAGGATAGGCATATACGGAGGCAAAGGAAGTGTGGCGGCGGTTGGCTGAGTCGAAGGGCGACAGCCTTACCAGCCGGTGCACCCCGCTTTCTCCCTTCAGGTAGCCGAAGGCAAATTCTCCTTCAAACTCAATGGAGGCACTTTTAATGCCGGCTCCATCACCCTCCTGCAGGTCGAGTACCTTGGTTTTGAAATCGTTCTTTTCTCCCCAGCGCAGGTACATGCGCATGAGCATTTCGGCCCAGTCCTGGCTTTCGGTGCCGCCAGCCCCGGAGTTGATGTTAAGAATGGCATTCAGGTGGTCTTCCTCTTTGCTTAGCATCTTTTTAAACTCAAGGTCTTCCAGATGTTTCAGCGCAAGCTGGTATTGCTTGTCGACGTCCTCTTCGCTACCCTCCTCAGCTTCAAAGAAGTCGAAAAGCACCTTCAGGTCTTCGAGTTCGTGTTGGGTCTTCTCAAAAGCGTTGGTCCACTTTTTCAGTTCACTGGTTTGTTTCAGGATTTTTTCGGCCTCTTTGGGGTCATCCCAAAAACCGGGAGTTTCGCTTTGCGCTTGAAGCTCCTCAATCTGGTTTATTTTGTTGTCAACGTCAAAGGAACCTCCTTAAGGCTTCAAGCCTTTTATCGAGCTCTTTAATGTTTTCAGAATAAATCATGGCTCTATCTTTTTTGTGAATTTTACAATTTGTTTATCACCCTCCACACCAGGTCGGGTTCAAAGCCTTTTCTAATGCAGTGTTCGGCTGTTTTACCCCTTGCGGTGAAGTCTGAAGGTTCTTTCAGGCTTTTGAGTTTTTTTGCGGCAATATCGTTGAGTACCTCCAGGTATTTATTTTCATCTATTTCGAAAAGCGCCTCAGCGATGGTGTTTTCATCTATTTGCCTGAAGGCGAGTTCCTGTTTAATGCGGGTGCGCCCCCAGTGGTTGTGTTCAAATTTTCCCCTGGCATAGGCCCTTGCAAATCGCTGCTCGTCCAAAAACCCTTCTTGTAGCAGGGTGTCGAGTATTTTTGCCGTTAAATCCCGGTTTGCCCCGAGCTGAGATAGGCGGTCGGCAGTTTCTTTTTTACAGCGGTCGCGGTAGGCACAAAAGCGACGGGCTTTCTCGAGAAATTCCTCATAAAGCATCCTTTCGCCTGCAGTGGTATTAGCCATGACCTGGTGTTTTTCGCCGAAGGCAAAGGTAAGCTATTGCCCCCAAAAATAAAAGCAGTGTGCATGTCTTGTTTCGCGGGGAAAGCGCGCATGCACACTGCTTTTTATCAGCAAGCTTTAAAGCTTGATCTCGTCGTCCAGTTTATTGAAAAACCGGTATTCGAGAGAATGATACGAATAGGATGGAATAATTTTTACCCACTTCTTGTATTTAAAGAACCATTTCACTTGTTGTGAAAAGATGCCTTTGGTGAGGAATGCGCCAATGTATGGGTGCACCCTCATGCTGAGGTACTTTTCGTTTTGCTCCTGGATGAGGTAGCGCAGGTTGTTTTCAATTTCGTCGATCAGGATAATGCTGGGTTTAATTTTGCCGGTTCCTTCGCAGGCGGGGCATTTTTCCAGAATTTCCACATTGGTCTCCGAACGTACTCTTTGCCGTGTGATCTGAACCAGACCAAATTTGCTGGGCGGTAGGATGTTGTGTTTTGCCCGGTCCTTGCTCATTTCTTCTTTCATCTTCTCATAGAGCTTGCGGCGGTTTGCCGGTTGCACCATGTCGATAAAGTCGACCACAATGATACCACCCATGTCGCGCAGCCTTAGCTGGCGGGCGATTTCGGCGGCGGCCTCCAGGTTCACATCCAGGGCATTCTCTTCCTGGCTGTTTTCGCTGTTCATGCGGTGGCCGCTGTTCACATCAATTACGTGCAGGGCTTCGGTGTGCTCAATAATCAGGTATGAGCCGCTTTTAATGCTTACTATCTTCCCGAACGAGCCTTTGATTTGTTTTTCGATACCGAAATATTCGAAAATAGGGGCTTTACCCTTATACAATTTAAGGATATCAATCTTTTCGGGAGCAATGGTTTTAATGTAATCCCTGAGCTCCTCAAACATCAGCGGATCGTTCACATGAATGTTGTTGAACGATTCATTGAGCAGGTCGCGCAGCATGGCCGAGGAGCGGTTGAGCTCGCCCAGGATAATGCGCGGGGGCTTGGCTGCCGACAGCTTCTCCGCAATGCTGTACCACCTCGAAACCAGGTTGTTGAGGTCAGCATCCAGGTCGGCCACCATTTTGCCTTCAGAATTGGTCCTGATAATTACACCGAAATTTTTGGGTTTGATGCTCTGCACCAGCCTTTTCAGGCGATTCTTTTCTTCGTTGCTTTGTATTTTCTGCGACACGGAGATGCGGTCGGAGAAAGGTACCAGCACGAGGTAGCGGCCGGCAAGCGAAATTTCGCTGGTAATGCGCGGCCCTTTGGTCGAAATGGGTTCTTTTGCAATCTGAACAAGCACCGGCTGGTTGGCCGTTAGCACGCTGGTGATCTTCCCTGTTTTCTCGATCTCTTTTTCGAGAATGAAACTTTCCATGGGAAGCACCCGGGTCTTTCCGGCAATGGCAAGCTTGGTGTATTTGTTCAGCGAGTTGACCTGGCTGCCCAGGTCGAGGTAATGTAAAAAGGCATCCTTTTCGTATCCCACGTCTACAAAGGCGGCATTGAGCCCCGAAATGATCTTCTTGACCTTTCCAAGGTAAATGTCGCCAACCGAAAAGCTGTTATTCTTGCGCTCTTTGTGCAACTCAACCAGGAGCTTTTCCTCCTGCAGAGCCATAACAACTTCCGAAGCGTTGGAGTCAATAATTAAGTCTTTGTTCACTTTAGGGATACTTTATGAATGTTTTTTCATTCAATGGAAATTCAATGAATGAGGAAGGAAGCAGCACCGGAAAATCCGGTTCTTTTAAATAAAATTACATAATACCGCGCAGGTATTATGTAATTTTATTTACAGGTAAAAAAGATCAGCAACTCTTGTCCAAAAGCGTATTACTTCTTCTTGTGCCTGTTTTTTCTCAGGCGCTTCTTACGCTTATGGGTTGCCATCTTATGTCTTTTTCTCTTTTTTCCGCTTGGCATAATGGGTCTCCTTGTTTATAAATTCTCCTGACCGAAAATCCGGCAGGGTTAAAATCATAATTGTTATTTTACAACAACTACCGATTCTTTAACTTCGTTTACGAACTCTTTGGCAGGTTTGAAAGACGGAATGCTGTGGGCGGGAATAATAATGGTAGTATTCCTCGAAATATTACGGCCGGTCTTTTCTGCTCTTTCTTTAATGATAAAGCTACCAAATCCTCTTAAATAAACGTTTTCTCCTTTTACCAGCGAATTTTTCACGGTGGCCATGAAAGCCTCGATGGTTGCTTGTACCGCAACTTTTTCAATTCCTGTTTTATTGGCAATTTCGGTAACAATTTCAGCTTTTGTCATTGCTATTACTTTTTGGTTATTAGAATTTTACGAAGTTTTTGCTTTAATCGGGTTGCAAAGATAAGTTTTTTATCATTATCAGAAAACAAATTATTTATTTTTACCATCATCAAATAAGTGATTTTTAACATTTAACAAAAAGGCTTGCCTTCATTTCATGCATTTTTCCTCCCGTCTTCTGCAATGGTATGCCCAAAATGGGCGCACACTTCCCTGGCGGCAAACAAGGGATCCTTATATTGTATGGGTCACCGAGATATTGCTGCAGCAAACCCGTGTTGATCAGGGCATGGAATATTTTTACCGGTTTACGGAAGCCTTTCCGAATGTAGCTTCCCTGGCAGCCGCACCCCTCGATGAAGTGCTCAGGCTCTGGCAGGGGCTGGGCTATTACTCCCGTGCCCGCAATTTGCACCAGGCGGCGCGCGACATCATGGAGCAGCGAAACGGGAAACTCCCCGAAAGCTATAAGGAATGGCTTAAGGTGAAGGGAGTGGGCCCATACACCGCAGCTGCCATCAGCTCTATTGCATTCAACGAACCGGTGGCCGCCCTCGACGGAAATGTTTACAGGGTGCTTGCCAGGCTTTTTGCCATTGATGAGCGGATTGATACTGGCCGCGGGAAAAAGGTATTTGATGAAGTGGCTTCTGAGTTGATAGACCAAAATGATCCGGGGGGCTTTAACCAGGCCATGATGGACTTTGGCGCCACCGTGTGCAAACCAGCTGCACCCCTTTGTCGCGAATGTATCTTTAACCGTGAATGCCTGGCTTTCCTGAACCAGCAGGTTGAAAAGCTTCCTGTAAAAAAACCACGCAAAGCTTCACGTATTAGGCATTTTAACTACTTCTATATTTTCTTTGAAAACCAGGATGGTCGCCGCCTGTTTTTTGTAAATCAGCGCAAAGATGATGATATCTGGAAAAACCTGTATGAACTTCCCCTGATAGAAACCAGCGGGGAAATAAAGCCTGAGGCTGTTGGCAACCTGCCTGAATGGAAAGAATGGTTTGCCGGCAGCCCTGATTTCGTTATGCAGGGCTCACCTTTTTTCTTTCGCCACCTGCTTACCCACCAGAGTATTCATGCCCGTTTCTTTCAGATTAAGATTAAGCCCGAAAATGCGGTTAACTTTACCCTGTTTTTTCAAATGGTCGATCACAAAAGGTTTGAAAAAATGCCAAAATCGAAACTGACCCTTTCCTTTCTGTATAAGATATAAAAATATTAATATATGCAAAGATCAAAAAGGTTTAAATTTGTCCTTTTTTTCAACAATCTGGTGTAAAATGTTTGGAAATTTCGAAAATATTTTTTAATTTGCAGATCACCAAATGCTGAGAATCTAACCAACGAATTATTAACCAAAAAAGAGAAATTATGGCAGGCTTGAACAAAGTCCTATTAATGGGAAACTTGGGGAAGGACCCTGAAGTGCGCACCTTTGAGGGAGGGAACAAAGTAACTACCTTGGCACTTGCCACCAATCGTTTTTATAAGAACAAGGATGGTGATCCAGTTGAAGAAACCGAATGGCACAATGTTGTTCTTTGGGGCAAGCAGGCTGAACTAGCCGAAAAGTACCTTTTAAAGGGTAGTAAAATCTTTATTGAAGGCCGGATAAGGACCAGACAGTACGACGATAAGGAAGGCGTGAAACGTTACATTACAGAAATAATTGGCGAAAACATGACCTTTGTGGGCTCACGTCCTGACGGTCAGGACGCTGGCGCAAAAACTAGTTCGGAGCCACCAACCACCGGCGATGTGCCCACAGTGGAGGACGACCTGCCCTTTTAGTCAAAACCAGTAAATGGATTGGAACAAGTGAGCCCGGGTTTTCCGGGCTCTTCTTTTATTTGGTGTCGCCAAATAGCTTGTAAGCTGCCAGGAAACCATCAACCAACTTTTCGAACTCTTCCTGGTCTCCGTTCTGAAAGACCACCTTTATTGGAATGTAAAACACCGGAAGACCTTTGAGCTTGTCCTGCAATTCTTTTTGCTGCAGCCGCATGGCATCCTTTTCGGTAACGACAATGGCTTTTGACCCACCGTAAGTGTCCTTGTATTCCTGCCTTAATTTATCAAGATCACTTGCTGAGAACTGGTAGTGATCCGGAAATTTTCTCATGATCAACTCCTGGCAGTTCCTTTTCAAATGCTCCTCAATGGCTGCAGTGTTGGCAATGCCAGAATATAAAAATATGGTCTTATAACCTTTTGGCTCTTTTTGGCAGCCCGGCAAAAGTGGTATCCACGAGCCGTATTCCACCGTGGAAAAAAATACCTTTTCAAGTTTGTATTTATCCAGTTTTTTATGAAAATAATTGCGGTCGAGGGGTGAAAAAACCGGTGGTGTTTTGCTAACGATAAGGGCGTGCGCCCTTTTTGCTCCTCTTTTTGACTCTCGCAAATTACCGCATGGCAGAATAAAATTTTTGAAAAAGGGCTTATAGTATTCTGTCAGCAGCAGGTTGAGTCCCGGCTTCACAAAACGGTGCTGATAGGCATCGTCCAGAATGATCAGGTTCACCTCAGGATGCAATTTCATAATTTTCTTGATACCCTTGCCGCGTCGCTCGTGCACAGCTACAATAATGTCAGGAAACTTTCTGCAAATCTGCAGGGGCTCATCGCCCACCTCCGAAGCCCTGTTATTTGGGCCGGCAATCCGAAATCCCTTCGTCTTCCTTTTGTAACCGCGGCTCAGAACAGCAATATTGTACTTTTCCCTGAGATAACTCACAAGGTATTCAACGTGAGGTGTTTTCCCAGTGCCACCTGTACTGAGGTTGCCCAAACTGATGACAGGTATGCTGAAGCTCTTTGATGGCAGCAGCCTCCAGTCAAAAAGCTTATTGCGGATCCAGGTAATGAATCCGTAAATCAAGCAAAGGGGCAAAAGCAATAAGCGGAAAGGTGACATGCCTCAGAAAATGAAAATGCTGGTTTTGTTTAATTCATAACCGCCTTGTTATTAATTATATACGCAGCATTTCCATTCAGGTTACAATTTATTTTTGTAGAAGTATTTGGGTTGTTTGGAAAAGAAATTTTACAACAAGGCCACTATTCATGGTTCTGGCATTCTGTGTTGGATATGCCTGAGCGCTTTTCCGCCAACATTTTTTACCTTTGGGTAAATTTTATCCAAAAGCCATGATTCTAAAGGAGCTTCTCGAATGTTTTGAGCAGGTGGCCCCTGGTACCTTGCAAGAGTCGTATGATAACAGCGGGTTGCAGCTTGGCTCGCCCACAAAGGAAGTTAACAAAGGCCTTATTTGCCTCGACGTGACACCTTCGGTGGTGGGTGAGGCCATTTCAAAAGGCTGCGACCTTATCATTTCGCACCATCCGCTAATTTTCAAGGGTCTGAAAAAAATTACCGGTGCTCACTTTACCGAAAAGGTTATCATCGAAGCCATTAAGCACGATATTGCCATAGTGTCGGTGCATACCAACCTCGACAATGTTGAGTTGGGTGTTAACCATCGCCTGGGCCAGGCAATGGGCCTGAAAAATCTCAAAATATTGCAACCGCAGAAAGGGCAGCTTAGAAAGCTTGTCACTTTTTGTCCTGTTTCGCATGCCGAAAAGGTAAGAGCCGCTATTTTTGAAGCGGGTGCAGGCCATATTGGCGATTACGACTGCTGCAGCTTTAACCTGGAGGGCAGTGGTACCTTCCGTGCAGGAAAGGAAGCCAACCCATTTGTAGGGCAAATAAATGAGTTGCATATTGAACCGGAAGTGAGAATTGAAACTGTTTTGCCGGTTTTTCTGGAACGAAAAGTTTTGAATGCCATGATAAAGAGCCACCCCTACGAGGAGGTGGCCTACGATATTTATCCCCTGGAAAATGTTTTTGAGAAAACCGGCTCAGGAATGGTTGGCGAACTGGAAATACCGCTCTCAGAAAATGATTTTCTTGAAATGCTCAAGAAAAAACTTAAAATACCCTGCTTGCGGCATACCGCCTTTACCGGGCAAGCCATAAAGAAAGTGGCCTTTTGTGGTGGCTCCGGTGGCTTTTTGCTGAGCGATGCCCTGAAAGCAGGTGCCCAGGCATTCGTTACCGGCGACCTGAAATACCATCAGTTTTTCGAAGCAGAGGGAAACATTTTGATTGCCGATGCGGGGCACTATGAAACAGAGCAATTTACCAAAGAATTATTGTATGACATTGTTAATAAAAATTTTAGTAAATTTGCACTCCTTATTTCAGGGGTTAACACCAACCCTGTAAATTATTTTTAACGCATACTTTTTAACAAAACAGACCCCCATTATCCATGGCTAAAAGTTCAAAAACCGAAGAGGAAGTTCCCAGGCAAATTAACCCCAGTACCGGCACCGAAGGTTCTCCCGTGGCTGTTCCCGAGTCGGCAAGTGAAGAAAGTGTTGAGCTTACGGTAAAGAAAAAACTTACCGCACTATTTACTCTGCAAGCCATCGACATTCAAATCGATAAAATTCGCCTTATTCGTGGGGAGTTACCCCTCGAAGTGCAGGACCTTGAAGACGAGATCGAAGGTCTGGAAACCCGTATTGAAAAGTTTCGTCAGGACCTTAAAGAACTTGAAGCCGAAATTGCAGCCAAGAAAGTTTCTATAAGCGAGAGCCAGGACCTTATCAAAAAATACGAAGGGCAGCAAATGAATGTCCGCAATAACCGCGAGTACGATTCCCTTTCGAAAGAAATTGAATTTCAGACCCTCGAAGCCCAGCTCTTCGAAAAGAAGATTCGCGAGTATTTAGCTGCCGTGGAATTGAAAGAAGAGACCGTGAAGCAGGTTGAAGCCGAACTCGAAGAGCGTCGCGGCGACCTGGAGGCCAAGAAAAATGAGCTGGACGACATCATTGCCGAAACCCGCAAAGAGGAAGAACTGCTTACTGAAAGTTCTGACAAACAAAAAGTGGCCATCGAAGGACGCTTGCTTACCGCTTACCAGCGCATCCGCGAGAATGCCCGTAACGGCCTGGCAGTAGTGCCGGTTGAGCGCGATGCTTGTGGTGGCTGTTTCAACAAAATTCCGCCCCAGCGCCAGCTCGATATCCGCCTGCACAAGAAAATTATTGTGTGCGAATATTGCGGCCGAATCCTGGTTGACAGTGACATTGTGAGTTCTGTGGAACCACTTTCGTAAACAACATTTTCCAAAAAAAACGGGGCCAAAAGCCCCGTTTTTTTTTCTTTTCCAGTCTGGGTATTAAAACCTGAAACCCAGGGTGAGCATAAATCTGCTCATCGAATAATTGTTTTCCACTGGCCTTACAAACTCCGCGCTGTAGAGGTAGTAATCTTCACTGAGTAAGGACAGAGAGTAACCAAAATCGATAAAGTAATGGCGCTCGCGCAGGCCAAGCCCGGCTGAGATCACCGACTGCTGTCCGTCGTTTACACCCGTTCTGTATGGGCTTGAGTAAAAGGCATAACCTCCCCTGATTACCAAAGGCTCCAGCCTTACTTCCCCACCCAATCTGAAGTTGTGCTGAGCCGTAAAGTTGTTGCGAATGACGCTGTTCTCAGTCGAGAACATATAATCGTCGCTGCGCAGACGCATGCGCGTATAGTCAACATATTCGTAGTCGAGGCTAATCAGTCCGGTGGTGCCAAATACCAAACCCAGGCTGCCTATGGCTTTCATGGGGGTATTCAGCTCATATTTGAACCAGCCGTCGGGAGAAGAAGAGTAGTTTTCGTAACTTTCCAGGTTGAGCGATGAGCGCATGGTGGCATAATATTCATCTTCGAGTTTATAGAAAGTTGGCGTATGGAGGGCCGCCCCAATGCGAACCATATCGGTAAGCCGGTATATGGCCCCAACCTTTAAATTAACACCGGTACCCGAAGTATTGAATTTATTGGTGTAGGTGAGCGAGTTAAAAACACTGCTCTCGTTGTCGCGGTCACTTTCTACAAAAATGGAAGATTCCTCATAACGAACCGAAGGCAAACCCACGGTAGCACCCAGGAAAAGACGGTCGTTGTAATTGGCAGCCATCGAAAGTACAAACTCGCGTATTGAGCCTGAGGTGCTGGTTTCCTGCCTTTGAAGCACATTGCCGTTGGGCATATCAACCAAGAATTCTCCGTTGTCCTGGTAGAGTAACCAGGTATCCCAGGCAAGGCCAGTCGAAAAATCATCAAGGTTGGAAACGCTACCTTCCCAATTGGCCTGATTGCGAAAATCGGTCATAAGTGAACTTTCAGGGTTGAAGCCTTCGGCGATCCATCGCTGGTTGAAGTTATTGTGGCGGTTTATGCCAAAGCCAAAATTCACCGACTTCCAGCCGGGCTGATCGAGCGGATTGGAAATGGGAAGCGCGAACACCACACCCAGGTTGTTGAGGTTAAAATTGTACTTCATGTCATCCATTGTGGTGCCATAATAGCTCGACTCCACCAGGCTGTAATCAACGGTAGGGGTGAGGGTAATCTCAGAACTGCGGAATACGCCCAGGCCTGCCGGGTTTATGCTCAGGCTCGAGAAATCGCCGCCCAGGGCACCAAAGGCTCCACCCATACTGGTAAAGCGAGCCGTTCCTCCGGGTTTCATGAATGAATACCTGAAGGCATCGTTTTCGTTTTGCGAAAACACCTGTAAACTTAAGAGGAACAGGGTTGCCATGGCTAAAGTGATCCTTTTCATGGTATGTATTTTTTAGTTATCAACAGGTTTAAAAAACCTCCCGGCTTTTGGGGTTATTCATTAATGCCGGGAGGGGATATTATGCAAGGGGAAATCTTTTTCAGTAGGTTTTAACGCTGACGACCACCGCCACTGCTGCGTTCGGTTGACCCTCCTCGAGAACTTCCACCTGAGCTCCTTGCTGGGGCACTGCTGCCACCTGAGCTTCTGGAGGGAGAGGAAACAGCAGGGGCACTACTGCCACCTGAGCTCCTTGAAGGGGTGCTCACGTTTCGTGAGGGCGAACTTTGCTGAGCCGGAGCGGTGCGTGCCGGTGCCTGCTGGCGCGCCGGAGGGGAGTAGGAGGGCTGGCCTCTTTCCTGCCTGGTGGGCTGTGTGCGCTGCGTGGGTGCAGGCTGACTTTGCGGCCTGGCTTGTGGCCTTACCTGCTGGGGCGAAGGCCTGGTCGGCTGCTGCTGAGGACTTGCCGTTGCCGGAGGCCTTCCCGACTGCGGGCTGCTATACTCCTGGTTGGTTTTGGGCTGCTGATAGCTGGGCGAAGTATAGGTGCGCGGACGGTTAAAGTTGGGATCGTTTTCCTGGCGCTGGCTGCCTGCTGGGGCCTGCTGAGGCCTTTCGTAACGCTGCATTTGGTCGCGCTGGTATTCGCTGCGCGAAGGAGCCTGGTAGTCGGAAGGCGTACGCTGCGGCTGCGTTGGCCTGGCAGGCTGTGTGGTGGCAGGGGCAGGTCTTGTTTCGGGCTGAGCCTGTGGCCGCGCTTCAGGCGTGCGAGTGGGCTGCTGCTGAACCGGTCGGGTTTGCTGTGGCTGCTGCGTAGGACGAGCCTGCTGTGGCTGCGATTGTTGTGGCGTTGGACGAACGGCAGGCCGCTCCTGCGGTTGTGCCGGACGTGCTTCTGTGGGGCGCTCTGTTGGAGCTTGCCTTTCGGGGCGAACCGCAGGTGCCGTGGTTTCACGTGTATCCCTGCCGGGGGCAGCTACAGAAGGCACGGGGCTAATTTCGGCTGCACCAGCCGGACGGGCACTTTCGGTCCTTTCAGGACGGGCTTCGGTGCGTGTGCCGTCGACGGGTTGGGTTCCGCGCGCGCGCGAGACGTCGTCGCGGTTGGCTTCAAAACGCTCGGCAAAAGTTGCAGGACGGCCTTCGCCACGGCCTGTGCCGCCTGCTACAGCACCACCACTGGCGCCGCGGTGACCATAGTAATAGTTGCTGCGGTCAAGGCTGTTATAGTAGTACTGATACTGATAAGGGTTGCTGTAGTATCCATGGTAAAACCCTGAATAATAGCCGGCATTGTAGCCCGACCAGTAACTGTAACCCCAAGGGCTGTAATATCCGGGGTAAAATCCCCAGTAATTCCAGCGATTCCAGCTGCTCCAACCCCAGGGAGAACCATAAGAATAGAAGGGGGAATACCATGAATACCAGTAAAAGCCGGGGTTGTACATCATGTATCCAGGGTAATAAAATCCCATCGAGCCATAACCCATGTAAATGCTCACACCATAATAGAACGGGTCGTAGGTGTACCAGTACATATTGGTGTAGTAGGGGTCGTAATAAGACCAGCTGGAAGCCGGACGGTGAAACCTGCGAATACGGGCCGAGTAGGAATAATCGTAATAACCTTCGTATTGGTAGTTATTCACGTAAGTGCTGCCATCGGTGCCGTAATAAGTTTCAGTGGCCGAAGGGGCGTACTCGTAATATTCATCCTGATCTACGTAGCCTTCGCTGCGATTTTCGTAATACTGATTGCTGGTTTCAGGATAATAATCATTCTGTGCAGTTACATCAACCGGGGTGACTGGCTGCGTAACAACTGCAGCCTGGGCATCCCTCGGGATGTAATAAATATCGTCATAAGTCTGAGAGGCACGGTAGGTTGATGAGCAACCTGCCAGGACCACCGACATGACGATCAAAATTTTTAAAAATGCTTTCATAACTGTTTCCTCCTTGCTTGTGGTTATTGACAAAGTTAAGAAGTAAAGTCAATTATCGTGGTTTTTTCTTAAATTTGCCGGGTTTATTCAACTGAATAATTGCAAATATTATACCAAAGACTTACATGGCAAAGGATTTTTCAACACGCGAAGAGAATTATTCCAAATGGTACAACGACATTGTTCAGCGGGCAGGTTTGGCCGAGAACTCAGCCGTGAGGGGCTGCATGGTAATTAAGCCATACGGCTATGCCATCTGGGAGAAAATGCAGGCGGCACTCGATAAGAAATTTAAAGATACCGGGCACTCCAACGCCTACTTTCCAATATTCATACCAAAGTCGTTTTTTAGCAAGGAGGCTGCACACGTGGAGGGCTTTGCCAAAGAATGTGCTGTGGTGACCCATTACCGCCTTAAGAATGACCCCGATGGGAAAGGGATAGTGGTTGATGAAGATGCTAAACTAGAGGAAGAGCTGATTATCAGGCCCACTTCCGAGACTATTATCTGGGATACCTACCGAAACTGGGTGCAATCTTACCGTGACCTTCCCATTCTTTTGAACCAGTGGGCCAACGTGGTTCGTTGGGAAATGCGCACGCGCATGTTTTTGCGCACCACTGAGTTCCTTTGGCAGGAAGGGCATACCGCCCATGCCACTGAGCTGGAAGCCATTGAGGAAACCGAACGCATGCTCGACGTTTACGCCGATTTTGCCGAAAACTTCATGGCCATCCCGGTGCTGAAGGGCACCAAGTCGGTGAACGAGCGTTTTGCGGGTGCGGTTGAAACCTACTGTATTGAAGCCCTGATGCAGGACGGTAAAGCCCTGCAGGCAGGCACCTCGCATTTTCTCGGACAAAACTTCGCCAAAGCTTTTGATGTGAAGTTTGCCAGCCCCGAAGGAAAACTTGAGTATGTTTGGGCCACTTCCTGGGGCGTTTCTACCAGGCTGGTGGGTGCGCTTATTATGGCTCACTCCGACGACCATGGGCTGGTCGTTCCCCCAAAGCTGGCTCCTTATCAGGTGGTCATTGTTCCAATATACAAGAATGTGGAGCAGCAAAACATGGTGGTTGAAAAAGCCCGTGAAATAAAGGATCGGCTCGAAAAGAAAGGGATTTCAGTTAAGCTTGATGACCGCGATACCTATAAACCTGGCTGGAAGTTTAACGAGTACGAATTTAAGGGCGTGCCCGTGCGTATTGCCATTGGTCCGCGCGATGTGGAAAATGACACCGTGGAGGTGGCAAGGCGCGATACACTGGAGAAAGAAATTTTCCAGGTGGCGGATATCGAGAATAAGGTTGAACATTTGCTCGAAGCCATCCAAAGCAATCTTTATCAAAAAGCGCTTGCCTTTCGCGAGCAAAGCACTTACAAAGCCGATACCTGGGAAGAATTCGTTGATATTCTCGATAACAAAGGTGGCTTTATCCTGGCACACTGGGATGGCACAGCCGAAACCGAACAGAAAATCAAAGAAGAAACCAAGGCTACCATTCGCCTTATCCCACTAAATGTTCAGCACGAGGAGGGCAAATGTATTTATTCGGGCAATCCTTCGTCTTTCAGGGTTGTGTTTGCCAGGGCCTATTAAGGCATTTTTGCAGTTTGCTTTTCTGGCATTTATTTTGATAATGCTAAATTTTGGTATTTTTACAAAAGAAATGCGTCTCTTATGAGAATTATTCCCTTTATAATGCTATGGTTGCTGGTGGTAACGACCTATGGACAGGCAGGCCTGAATACTCCTGCCGATACCACCAGCCTCGAAGTGAGTGTGCGGCAGAATCCGCAGATTGAGCAGTTGATGCGTGCCCATAAGGAAGTGGTTTCGCGTGAGCGTGGCATCAATGGATTCCGCGTTCAAATCTATTCCGACTCGGGCAACCAGTCGAAACTGCGCACCCAGCGTCGTCAGGCTGACTTTGATGCGAAGTACCCCGGGGTAGCTTCATACGTTGTTTACGATGCTCCCGACTTCAAACTTAGGGTGGGCGACTTTCGCACACGCCTCGATGCCCGGCGTTTTCTTGAAAAAATAGCCAGGGATTATGAAGGTGCCTACATTGTGGTAGACATGATCAATTACCCTGGCTTTGATTAATATTTCTCAGGCCCCTTTCGGGGAAAACATTTAGTTTCGGTTCAGCGAGTTCAGGTCTTCGTAGGCCAGTTTCAGGCGGTCGCGCATGGTTTCTTCGCCTTTGCGCAGCCAGGCCCGTGGGTCGTAATATTTCTTGTTGGGCTTGTCATCCCCTTCAGGATTGCCAATCTGCCCCTGCAGGTAACCCTCGTTTTTCTTGTAGTAGTTTTTGATCCCTTCCCAATAAGCCCACTGGGTATCGGTATCGATGTTCATTTTCACTACTCCGTAGCCAATGGCTTCGCGGATCTCTTCGCGGGTTGAGCCACTTCCTCCATGGAAAACAAAACTTACTTCCTTTTCGCTGGTGTTGAAATGCTTCTGAAGGTATTCCTGCGATTTTTTAAGGATGACAGGCTCAAGTTTCACGTTGCCGGGCTTGTACACCCCGTGCACGTTGCCGAAGGAAGCGGCAATGGTGAACTGGTCTGAAACTTCCAGCAGCGCCTTATACATTTTGGCCACTTCTTCGGGTTGGGTGTAAAGCTTGGAGCTTTCAATGCCGGTATTGTCAACCCCGTCTTCTTCACCACCTGTAACGCCTAGCTCTACCTCCAGGGTCATACCCATTTTTTTCATCCTTTTAAGGTAGCGCTGGCTTATTTCAATGTTTTCCTCCAGCGTTTCTTCTGAGAGGTCGAGCATGTGCGAGCTAAAGAGGGGTTTTCCGAAAGCCTTGAAATTGGCTTCGCTGGCATCGAGCAGGCCATCGATCCAGGGCAGCAATTTTTTGGCGGCATGGTCGGTGTGCAGAATAACCCTTACCCCATATTCTTTGGCCATAATTTCAATGTGCCTGGCACCTGAAATTGCGCCTGCAACGGCGGCACGCTGGTTCTCGTTCGAAAGGGTCTTGCCTGCATAAAAGTGGGCGCCGCCGTTCGAAAACTGGATAATGACCGGAGAGTTAACATCGCGTGCCACTTCCAGCACGGCATTTACGGAGTTGGTGCCAATCACGTTTACGGCCGGAAGGGCAAAATTATGCTCTTTGGCAATGCGGAAAATTTCCTGTACGTCGCGACCGGTTACTACTCCCGGTTCAATATGCTTCATTAAATCTGCTGACATGTTTTAGTGCTTTATGTTAAAAATCAGTTTAAATTCCTTTTCCCAAAATTAACAAATAAATGGGTAATTGTTAAATATGGTGCCTGCTTTCTGAGTTGATAGCTAATTAAAAAGATTTTTTTGTTTCAAACAAAGTTAGCGCTATTTTTGGAGTCAAATTTTCAAATCGCCGCAAAACGGCGCCCTTGGGTGCCAAAAGCGGTTTTTCAAAAATCGGCGTTTTTGAGTTTAAGAATTGCCATAAATACCAGGTTGCTTTTGCCAGGGAGGCTCGAAGGGATCGGATGGTTTACCTATCAGACTTTCAAGCGCATCGCCATTGCCCATCCCGAGGTGGAGTTTCATTTTATTTTCGACCGCAATTATGATCAGCAATTTGTCTTTGCCGACAATATAAAGCCTGTTGCGCTATTTCCGCAGGCGCGCCATCCTGTGCTTTACTATCTTTTCTTTGAAAAGGCCCTGCCTGCCTACCTAAAAAAGATCGATCCAGTGCTGTTTGTTTCGCCCGACGGACTGTTGTCACTTTCGTGGAAGGGCTGCCAGATACCTGTTTTTCACGATCTGAACTTTATGCACAACCCCGATTACCTGCCATATCTCAGCAGCAAATACTACCGCTGGCGCTTCCCGAAGTTTGCCCAAAAGGCCCATCGGATTGCCACGGTTTCCGAGTATTCAAAGGCCGATATTGTAAAAACGTTCAATTATCCTGCCCAACAGGTTGATGTGGTTTATAACGGGGTAAATGAAGCATTTAAACCAGTAAGCCCAGAGATTGCCTTTGAAACACGGAAGAATTTCACCGGCGGCAATCCCTATTTTGTGTATGTTGGATCTCTCCATAAGCGCAAGAATATCGACAATATGCTGTTGGCATTCGAAGCATTTAAAGCTACGGACAAGCAAAACCATAAAATGGTGATTGTGGGTGAGCACATGTTTGGCACCAATGGCCTGCAAAAAGTGCTCGATGCAATGAAACACAGAGAGGATGTGATTTTTACCGGCCGTTTATACAACGATCAGCTGAGCCGGGTGGTGGCTTCGGCCAGCGCCCTTTTGCTGGTGTCGTACTTCGAAGGGTTTGGCATACCCATAATCGAAGCCATGAAGTGTGATGTGCCGGTTATCTCTTCCAATGTTACCAGTATGCCCGAGGTGGCCGGAAATGCCGCCTTGCTGGTTAATCCGCATTCAGTGCAGGAAATAGCGCAAAGCATGGAAAAGGTAGCCAATGACCAGCCCCTGCGTTTGAAACTTATTGAAAATGGAAAGCTGATCCGACAGCAGTTCTCATGGGATCAGACGGCCGAACGAATGTGGAATTGCATGACGCACTGCTTTTGACCGAGAATTCTTTTTTGTGCTGAAAACCAGCTGATTTCCTCTTTCTCTCCCACTCCCATTTTGTTTATTCAATTTGTGAAAAGCATTCAAATTGATTGTAATTTTGCAAAAGAAAATTACCTTATTTACCCAAAATCAGAATATTATGAAAAACTTGATAGTGGTGCTCGTTTTTGCTTTCCTCATGGCCTCCTGTGGCCAAAACAACCAGGAAGAAGTGGAACGTTTACAGCAGGAAAATCTTGAGTTGAAGGAACAGGTCAGCACCAATGAAAGTACTTTCAACGAATTTTTTGGTGCCCTGAACCAGATTGAAGAAAACCTTGCCCTGATCAAGGAAAAGGAAAATATTATTTCGCAGGGCACCCAGGACAATCTGGAAGGCCGCACCGATAAAATGGAGCAGATCAACGAAGACATTCGCCTTATTGGAGAGCTCATGGATAAGAACCGCCAGCTGATCAACCGGCTAAACCGCGATATCCGAAATTCGAATGTGAAAGTGGCCGAGTTTGAAAAAATGGTTACCAGGCTCAACGAGCAGATCCTTGAAAAGGAAGTGGAGATTGAAGGGCTGCGCGAGGAGCTCGGCCGCATGAACCTTCGTGTGGACTATCTGGCAGCCACGGTCGACACCCTTCAGGAAGTTGCACGCCAGCGGGGCCAGATTATTGAGGAAAAAACCTCAGAGATGAATACGGCTTATTACACCATGGGTTCGCGCCGCGAATTGCGCGACTGGGGTATTATTACGCGCGAAGGTGGTTTTCTGGGAATAGGCCGCACCAACAGGCTGCGTGGCGATTTAGACCACTCCAATTTTACCCGGATTGACCTTACTCAAACCCGCGAAATTACGGTAGCTGGCCGCGATCCTATTTTTATTACTACCCATCCCGAAGGAACCTGGGAGTTTAAGGTTGAAGACGACGTGACCTATCTGGTTATTACAGATCCGGCAAGGTTTTGGAGTGCCTCGCGCTACCTGGTCATTGAAATTGAGTAATCCTGTCAGAAACCACTCAGTTTCATTGTTACGGTGGGTATCAGCAGCAGGAATCCAAGAATCACAACAGTAACAATCAGCGGCCACACCCAACGCACCCACTTGTCGTAGGGGATGCGAGCCACCCCCAATACGGCAATCAGTACCCCGGAAGTGGGTGTAATCATATTGGTAAATCCATCGCCAAACTGAAACGCCATAACAGTAGCCTGCCGTGAAATGCCAATCAAATCGCTGAAAGGCGCCATAATGGGCATGGTGATGGCGGCTTTGGCCGAACCGGATGGAATAACTATGTTGATGATGGTTTGTATCACATACATCACGCCAATGGAGGCAATATCGCCAAAATTGCCCATGGCCTTCGACATCCCGTA
The DNA here is from genome assembly GCA_019429365.1 of Bacteroidales bacterium. Lineage (GTDB taxonomy): Bacteria > Bacteroidota > Bacteroidia > Bacteroidales > UBA7960 > UBA7960. Next base: position 27,788 of record JAHYJD010000005.1, read on the forward strand.
AAGGATAGAGTCGACAATGCCGCCGTCCTCTAGAATAACGATGATCCCCCTGGCCAGACCTACAATGATGGCTGCCGAGAGAATGTCTTTCACCCCTTCCAGAAACTCTTTGGCAATATGGTCTGCCGAGCGGTTAAAGGCCATTCCTGAGGCAATGCCCATCACCAGGAAAAGGGTGGCAATTTCCATTATGTACCAGCCATAGCCCATAACGCCAACAATCAGGTAGATAATGGTATAGCCGAGCAGCAACAGAATAAAATAATGGACAGACTTACGCAGCGAGAAGAAACCCAGCAGGGCAAAAACAGCCGTAAGCACCGGGATGATCACCATAGTAACTTGCGAGTTTCCGATTTGAAGGCTGGTAACGGGATAAAGCACCGAAAAAACCACAAAAGCGGCCAGTATCATTAAATAAACTACCCAGGCCATTCGCGGAGTGAAATATTCGATGTTTTCCATATGACCGGCATCGCGGTTGCGCCAGTAGGCATCTTCATGGTACATAATGGAACGGGTAGGATCCTTGCGAATCTTTGCTACATAGCGCAGCACAAAAAAGATACCCACTATATTGATCACCACCCATGAAAAAACTCTGTAGCCCAGACCCGAAAAGAGGGGAATTTCAGCAATACCCTGTGCAATACCAATGGTGAAGGGGTTTAGAATAGCGCCGGCAAAACCCAGGTGGGCAGCAATGTACACCATGCAAACCCCGGTAATGGAGTCGTATCCCATGGAAATGGCCAGCGGTATGAGGATTATTACAAAGGCAATGGTTTCTTCACTCATGCCAAAAATGGCCCCGAACAGGCTGAACATGACCATTATAAGCACGATGATCACGTTATCCACCACATTGCGGTGCATAATGTTGCGGGTTTCGAGCATGCGGGTAAACCTCAGGAATGCAAAGATGCCCACGTCGATGGCCCTGGTTTTGTTCATGATCCAGAATGCCCCGCCAATCATCAAAATGAAAATGATAATACCCGATTGTTTCACAAAGCCATTGAAAAGGGCCGAAAACACCTGCCAGGTTTGTGGCTGGCTGGGCTTTTCGGGCTGAAACTCCGCTGGCAGGTCTTTTTCGTAAAAGAAAACAATCTCCTTTTTTTCAAGGCCATCACGCTCCACGGTTCTTTCAATGTATTTTCCGGGGGGGATAAACCAGGTGAGAATGGCAGCAAAAATGATAATGCCAAACACAATCACGTAGGTATGGGGCACTTTCTTTAGCATGGCGCTGTAGTTTTATCTTATCCTGAATTTATCACCGGGCAGCATCACATCAACCTGCAGTGCTTCAGCTCCCAGTTTTCCTGAAAGGTTACGGGTGCTTTGGTTCGGATTTCGGTAAACGATAACCTGCGAAATGCCCACTACCTCGGCCGAATCGCCTTTTACCAGGATGGCGGTTGACTCGTCGATGCCGATTCCGACCAGGGCCGGATGTTCGATCACAGCTGTAAGCAAACGATTATGGCGGCTGCGCCAAACAAAATGCTGGTCGATAATGGCTGTGCTGATCAACCCCAGCCCCTGCGCCAGTTCAATATTCTCTGCCTCAATGGTGCGAAAGGTTGATTGATAGTCGGGGTATTTTAGCTCGTTTCCGGTAATCATTTTTTCGCTCATTACGGCGGCTCCAGCGCTAGTGCCGGCTATTAAGGCCCCATTCTCATAGGCATGGTGAATGGCCTCCATAATGGGGGTGTCTTTCACTATTGTCATGAAACGGTTCTGATCGCCACCACTTATGTATATAAGCCGGGCGTTTCGCAAAGAGTCAACCCAGATTTCGTTGGGCTCTTCTCCTGAAGGGAAATTAAAACCGGTGACGTTTACAAGCCCTTGCTTAAGAAATTGCGCACCCGACCAGATAATGGCCGAATCAGGCGCTGAACTCGACATGGGCAAAATCACCACATACCCTTCTTTGTCAACCCCTGCCTCGACAATCATGCGCTGCACCATGGCTTCGGGGCGGCTGCCCCCTCCAATGATAAACAGGCTGCCTTTGGTAGTGGTTTCGGGCTGTTGTTCCTCTGCAGGGCCGGACTGGCAGGCAGCAAGGATAAATAATGCTACAAATAAAAAATGAAATGCCTTCATACCTTATTAATTTTTGGATATGCGAAAATAAAAAAAAGCCAGCCCGAAAGCTGGCTTTTATTCAATAAAAGGTATTATTCAATTTTGAAAACTTCTATTTCCTCAACAAACATGCGGTCCATGTCGGTTACGCCATAATGCCTGATAGCAATGTAAACGTTTTGCCCGGCATATTCAGAAAGGTCAACGGTTCTCTCAAGTGCGGTCCATTGCGGAGTATCTTCGGTAAAGGTTTCTTCAAAAAGCAGGCTAAAGTTTTCTAAAGCATCACTTCCTGCCGAAACAAAAATACCATAATGCTCCTTACGATAGCGGGGAGTAGTTGCTGTAACACCAACGGTGTAGCGGAAAGTAACAACAGCACCCTCAGAAACAGAACTGAGGTCAACTTCCGGGAGCATTAGCCAGTTGTCGGGATTCAGGGCGGCGTCCTCGCTTGAGTCATAAGATTGACTTCTCATTTGTCCGAGGCCGTTTCTTACCCCAAAATACCAGTTGAATCCATCTCCATCGTTGTCGATGGCTTGCCAGCCCTCGGGCAGCCAGTATTCTTCATTGTCAGGAACCCCGCCCATAAAGTCTTCGGCATAAATTACCTGCTTGCCAAGGGTAAGGGTTACACTTTTCGAAAGATTGTTGTAATAAAGTTGGGTGGGGGCGGTCACTTCAAGTTTAATGGTAAATTGACCTGAAGAAGTGAAAAGCACGTAAGGATTTTCTTCGGTTGAGGTCTCGCCATTTCCAAAATCCCATTGATACGACTGGGCCTGGATGGATTTATTGGTTAGCTGAACCCCAAATGACTCTTGTCCGGTATCCTCATCAATAAAAACTTCTACAAGGTAATCAAAATCAGCTTGGGTGCTGGCTTGGGGAATGTCAAAACCATCGTCGCGGCAGGCAAAAACCAGGAAGGTAAGACCTGCCAAAACTGATAAAGCGATTGGATTTATTTTTTTTGTTTGCATAGCCTTTCTTTTTTTAGTTTAAGCAATTAGTATCCCTCGTTCTGATACATTCCCGGATTGTCGTTAGCCAGGAGCTCATTGAGCGGAATGGGGAAAAGAGTTTGATTGGTGTTGTTTACATTTGGCAACACTTCAACGGCCCTGCCGGTACGCACCAGGTCGAACCAGCGGTGGCCCTCAAAGGCAAATTCCTTTTGGCGCTGCGATTCTACTTCAAGCAGGAAGGCCGCAATGTTGGAACTCGTGGTTGGTAGGAGGCCAGCCCTTTCTCTGATCATGTTAATATCGCTCCGTATGGCTTCAAGGTTCTGATCTGAAGTCTTCCGCAGCTCGGCTTCTGCGCGGATCAGGTACATCTCGGCCAGGCGAAGTACATATACATTGTCGGTGCCGGTTTCTATGTCGTTGTATTTGTAAACATAGGGGTTGGCACCGTAATATTTCACAGAAATATCCTTGCGCACATCGCTTGCCGCAAAAGAATTCAGGTAAAACTCGGTGGGAGCAAACTCATATCGCCCGCTTAAGGAGGTGTAGAAGAAATATTGGGCCATCCGGTTCCAGTCCTGCTCGTTATAATCAATTTCGAAAATTGATTCGCGGTTGGCGGTTCCGGAGAATAGGATGCTGTAATCAGACTCCAGCTCAAGGTTTGGGTGGTTAATGACTGCAGTGGCATTGTTAATGGCCGTTTCCAGGAAAGGTTCCTGGCCTGTGAGGTAGTGCTGATGCAGGGCCACCCTGGCTTTCAATCCCTGGGCAGCGGGCTTCGAGGCCCTGCCCCTGACAATGGCTGAAGGCATATGCTGAATGGCAAAGTCGAGGTCAGTATTCACCTGCTGCAAAACCACTTCTATGCTTTCCCTTGGCACATTGAGGCTTGCTTCGTCGCCCGCCGAAGGACTTGTTCTGATGGGAACCGGCCCATACAAACGCATAAGATCGTAATGGGCCAGTGCCCTGATAAAATACAACTCAGCCAGTGCAGTGTTTTTTTCGGTCTCGCTCATCGAGGCAATTTCAGGAATTTGAACGATCACGTTATTTACCCGGTTCAGCACGTTGTAAATGGCGATCCAAACCCCTTCCACCAGGCCGTTATCGGCCAGGATATTATTATTGTTTATTTCGGCGTAGCTAATGGTTACGCCCGAAAACCTAAGGTTGTCGGCCAGCAGGTCGCCGAAAACAAAATAGTCGAGGCCGTAATATGCACCGCTTTGCATGGCATCGTAGCAACCAATGATGCCTCTTTCAACCTCGGCAGCATTGGTTATGGCCTGGTCGGCAGGGATGGAATGATTCGGATCTACGTTCAGCACGTCGCATGACGCGAATGCCAGCAGTAAAAAAGCTGTTATGATGGATTGTCGTTTCATTGTTTTCATTTTTTATAATCCCAGATTTAAACCAACAGAAATAGTCCTGGCCTGGGGATAGGTAAAGAAATCGGTTCCCCTGAGCAGGTTGTTGTCGCCGGTATAGTTTACTTCCGGGTCCATTCCCGAGTAGTTGGTGAAGGTGAGCAGGTTCTGAGCCGAAACATAAACCCTGGCGTTCCTCACTTTAAGGCGTTCGGCCAGTTGCTGGCTCAGGATGTATGAAAAAGTTAGGTTTTTAACCCTAAGGTAAGAGCCATCCTCCACAAAACGCGAAGAAATGCGGTTGTTGTTGTTGGGGTCGTTTTCGGTGGCCCTTGGAATATCTGTCAGGTCACCGGGCTCGCGCCAGCGCCGCAAAATGGCCGTGCTCTGGTTGTCCGATCCCTTCATGGCTTCAATAAAAATACGGTTCCCATTAAAAATGTCGTTGCCATAAGAGAACTGCAGAAAAATGCTCAGCTCGAACTGACGGTAGGTCATGTTGTTTGTAAAGCCCCCGGTAAGTTTGGGATTGGGATCGCCGATCTTAACCCGGTCTTCGGCATTGATGAGCCCATCGCCGTTCACATCGTCAAAAACTATATCGCCGGTCGAGGGATCCACTCCCAGGCTGCGGTAGCCGAAGAAAATACTCATGGGTTCACCCACCATTACTATACTCGGGCTGTAGCGGTCGAGGTTATCGAGAGGCTGATCCTTATAAAGCGAAAGAATCTTATTGCGGTTGCGGCTGATGTTCAAACGCGAGTTCCATTCAAAAGCATTGGTTTGCACATTGATGGTGGTCAGCGAAAGTTCAATGCCGCGGTTTTCCAACTCGCCAATATTGGTAGTAATGGAGTAATATCCCGAGGTCATTGACACCGGTCTGTCGAAAAGAAGGTCTTTGGTGCGGTTGTGGTAATAGTCAGCGGCCAGGCTTACCCGTTCGTCAAGCACGGCCAGGTCTAGCCCCACGTTGATCTGCGCGGTAGTTTCCCACTTCAGGTCGGGGTTTGGAAGCTGCGAGGGTGCAATACCGGCACTTCCCAAATAGTTGGTTCCGCCCCGGTAGAGGTTCAGGTAGGCAAAATCGGGGATGCCATCGTTGCCGGTAAGGCCAAAACTTGCCCTCATCCTGAACTCATCAAAAATACCGGAAAGCGGCTGAAAGAATGACTCCTCGGTAAGCCTCCATGCCAGCGACATGGCCGGGAAGAAGCCGTATTTGTTATTGTAGCCAAACTTGGTCGAGCCATCGTACCTTCCGCTGAAAGTAACAATATAGCGGTAGTCGTAGTTGTTTTTAAACTGTCCGAAATAGGAGTTCATTCCGCGGTTTACTGCCCTGGCATAAGAAGAAGTAATGGTCGCAGCCTCGGCAATATACTGGAAAAATGGACCAGGGAAGTCTACCCCGCGGGCAAACTGGTTGCGGCGTTGATGGGTACCTCGGTGGTTACCATACCCACATAGCTAAACACAAGGGTGTCGCTGGCATTGGCTTCGAGGCGGTATTGGCCGTTGAGATCGGCCGTTGTACCCTGGGTGGTGTTTTTTATCATTACCGTGACCCCGGGCAGGGAAATGTTGTTTTCCATTACCGAGGTTACGGTTCCCGTAACGGTAATTCTTTGTCCGAAAACAAAGACTGGCAACAGAAACAACAAAAACAGAAAAAGAAATCTTTGTTTCATATACGCTGGTTTTGGTTGGTTGAAATCAAAGAGAGCAAAAGATGCAGCCCGCTTTTTGGCAGACCGCCAAGTAAGGCTTAGGGCCAAGGCACCGCCGAGAGCTGAAAAATAAAGTGGCGATTGGGTGAGGCTTTCATTCCTAAGTAATTTTCTTCACAATATTAATAAAAAATTTTAAAAATTGACTTCCAAGCCATTTAATTTAACTTTTTGAGATTTTTTTTGTGATCTTGTGATATTTTAGCAGCATTTTGCCGGGGCAACCGTTATAGCAAAATTGTGTTAATTTTGTAGGCCAAATTTGTACCCCTTTGCGGGAAAAATATTGTAAAATCGATGGAAGAACTGAAAAGACAGAGAGTATTTAATTTGCTGAAAAGCGATGTGAGCCATTTAATTGGTCAGAAGATCAACGTAAAAGGCTGGGTGCGGACCAAAAGGGGAAATAAAAACGTGAATTTTATTGCCCTCAACGATGGTTCGATCATTCATAATATTCAGATTGTTGTTGATGTTCAGGCGTTTAATAACGACGACTTGCTAAAGAACGTAACCACTGGCTCGTGTATTTCGGTCGATGGCCTTCTTGTAGAATCGCAGGGGCAAGGGCAAAATATTGAGATTCATGCTTCGGAAATAGCGCTTTATGGTTCTGCAGATCCTGATAAATATCCCTTGCAGAAGAAAGGTCACACCCTGGAATTTTTGCGCGAAATAGCTCATTTACGGCCTCGTACAAATACTTTTGGTGCGATTTTTCGAATTCGTCATGCACTGGCCTTTGCCATTCATAAATACTTCAACGATATTGGCTTTTATTACCTGCATACACCTATCATCACTGGTTCTGATGCCGAAGGGGCAGGGGCTATGTTCAGGGTTACCACTCTCGATATGCAAAACCCTCCGCGCAAGGAAGATGGAGGTATAGATTACAGCGAAGACTTTTTTGGCAAGGAAACCAACCTTACTGTTTCGGGCCAGCTCGAAGGCGAGCTGGGTGCCCTGGCCCTTTCAAATATTTATACTTTCGGGCCCACTTTCAGGGCAGAAAACTCTAACACTACCCGCCACCTGGCCGAATTCTGGATGATTGAACCCGAAATGGCGTTTTACGACATTAAGGATAACATGGATCTGGCCGAAGATTTCCTAAAATACCTGATCGGATATTTGCTCGAAAATTGCAGCGACGACCTGGAGTTTTTGCAGAAAATGTATGATAAGGAGTTGCTTGATCGCCTGAATTTTGTGGTTGAGAATAAGTTCGAACGCCTCAGTTACACCGAGGCCATCGAAATATTGCTTGCCTCGGGGCAACAATTCGAATTTCCCGTTAGCTGGGGTGTTGACCTGCAGGCCGAGCACGAGCGCTACCTCGTTGAGAAACACTTTAAGAAGCCCGTTATTCTTACCAATTACCCAAAGGAGATCAAGGCTTTTTATATGAAAATTAACGATGACAATAAGACCGTACGCGCCATGGATGTGTTGTTTCCAAAGATTGGCGAAATTATAGGAGGCTCGCAGCGCGAAGAGAATTACGACAAACTTTTCGGGCGTATAAAGGAAATGGGCATTCACGAAGAGGACGTATGGTGGTATCTCGAAACCCGCAAATATGGCACTGCACCGCACAGCGGCTTCGGCCTGGGATTCGAGCGTCTGATGCTGTTTGTTACCGGTATGGGCAATATTCGCGACGTGATACCCTTCCCCAGGACTCCGCAAAACGCAGAATTTTAGTATGTAAGAACCATTGGCTTCAAAAAATTTTTTAACTTGGATTGCGTTTGAAAATTGGGTCGGACGCATCACAAGTTCAGAAATGAAGTAAGATTTAATTGCAGGATAAAAATGCTCACACAGAAACTTCAGCAAAAACTTTTGCAAAAGCTGTCTCCCCAGCAGATACAGCTCATGAAGCTTCTGCAGGTCCCTACCATTATGCTCGAGCAGCGCATAAAGCAGGAGATTGAAGAAAACCCTGCCCTGGAAGAGGGCCGCGAAGATGGGGAAGAAACCGAGGACCAGTTTGATGATGATTTCGAACAAGATTACGATGAGGCTGGCAACGAAGTGGTTGCTGAGGAGCCTGAGCGCAATCAGGACGATGAGTTTGACCTGAGCGACTACATCGACGACGACGAGATACCTGCATATCGCCTCAATGCAAATAATACAAGTGCCGACGACGAGCGCAAGGAAATCCCCTTTGCTTCGGGCACCAGTTTTCAGGAGTTGCTGCTCTCGCAACTGGGCCTTCGCAAGCTTAATGAACGCGAGCAACTTATTGCCACCCACATTATTGGAAACATTGATGACTCCGGCTATCTGCAGCGAGATATTCATTCGCTGATCGACGACCTTGCCTTTAACCAGAACCTGCAAAGCAGCTTCAAGGAAATTCTTGGCTTGTTGCGTATTATTCAGGAGTTCGACCCCCCGGGCGTTGGTGCACGTGACTTGCAGGAATGCCTGTTGCTGCAGATCAGACGGGTATCGCCCCGAACTCCCCAGGTTCAAAATGCCATTCTGCTACTCGAAAAGAATTTCAATGACTTTACACGAAAGCATTTCGACAAAATTCAGAAAAAGCACAATTTCAGCGACGATGAGCTTAAGGAAGCCATTGATGAAATCTTGAAACTTAATCCTAAACCTGGCAACTCGCTGAGCGAGTCGGGAAGGGCGTCGCAATATATTGTGCCTGATTTTTATGTCACTGTCAGTGATGGCGAGATGGAACTTTCGCTCAACTCGCGCAATGCACCCGATCTGCGCATAAACCGTACCTACTCCGAAATGCTCGAAACCATGGCCGAGTCGAAGGGTAAGGCCGATAAAAGGCAGAAAGAGGCTGTGATGTTTGTAAAACAGAAGCTCGATAGCGCACGGTGGTTTATCGATGCCATCCGCCAGCGGCAAAACACCCTGCTGGTAACCATGGAAGCTATTCTCAACTATCAGCAGGAGTATTTCCTTACAGGTGATGAGACAAAACTGCGGCCAATGATCCTCAAAGACATTGCCGAAATTGTAAAACTTGATATTTCAACTATTTCCAGGGTGGCCAACAGTAAATATGTGCAAACGCCTTATGGAACATTCCTGCTGAAAACCTTTTTCTCAGAATCCCTTCAGAATGATTCGGGCGAAGAAGTTTCAACGCGCGAAGTAAAAAAGATTCTTCAGGATTGCATTGAGGCTGAGGACAAGGTAAAACCGGTTACCGACGAAGAGCTGGCAGCCATTTTAAAGGAAAGGGGCTACAACATTGCCCGCCGAACGGTGGCAAAATACCGCGAGCAACTCGACATACCTGTGGCCAGGCTGCGAAAGGAACTTTTATGAAAAATGAAAACCGGGCAGCCAGCCTGCTCTCAGCCCTGCTGCACCCGCTTATACTGCCCACCCTGGGGCTAATCATACTGTTTAACCTGAACACCTACCTTTCTTATTCCATACCCGGACAGGCAAAGAAGTTCATTCTGCTAATTGTCTTTATCAATTCGGCCATAGCGCCCGTTTTGTCCATTCTTTTGCTGAAGAAGACTGGTTTTATTAAAGACATTACCCTCGACGACCGCAGCGAACGCATGCTGCCACTGCTGCTTTCAGCAATTTATTTCTTTCTGACCTATTTTCTTCTCCGAAAGGTGGCCTTGCCCTCCTTACTATATTTCTACATAATCGGGGCCACCATGCTGGTTTTACTTTCACTAATCATTACCTATCGTTGGAAAATCAGCATTCATATGGTTTCCATGGGGGGATTTACCGGATTTCTTATCAGCATTGCCCTGCTGTTGCAAATCGATGTTTACTGGCTGCTGATGCTTACCTTCCTGCTTTCGGGCATGCTGGGCACGGCCCGGGTAATAGTAAACGCCCACGACTTACCCCAGGTGTTTGCAGGGTATGCCATGGGCGTTGGTGTTATGCTGGTGTTGTTTCTTTACCTCAAGGCTTAGTAAACAATAAACGTTAAGCCAAGCGAAAAAGGTTTCATGTCGGTTACACTGTTATCTTTGAAAATTTTAGTAAGCGGCAGGTAGGCGTTCAGGTTAATGCGCCCGTATCCTATGCGTCCGGAAAGGCCAAATTGAAACTTTTCCAGGTTACCCAGTTTGTGTTCCTTGTATTTCCTTTCCTCTTGTGTGCTGATTCCAACCCCTCCGTTATCATTTTTAATATGGGTTTTGGTGTGGGCATTAACCAGGTAACCTGCCCTCACCCCGGCGGTAATCCTGAACGTATGGGGCAGGCTGTTGTTGCGATACCTCAGCTCGAGTGGGAGGTTCAGATAATTTAGGTTTAGCTTGTTTTTCTTTACTTCACCATAGGTGTCGCCAATAGGAGTAAAATCGTAAGTGCCAGGCTGAGGGAAAGTTGATGACCAGAACATTGGTGCATAATCAAAAAAATGATCGCTGTAAAGATTGTGGCTTGCAATACCCAGGCCGGTGGCAAAGCTAATAGGGGAGTTGCCCAGGGGAAAATCCTGCATCATGGTAATGTTTATCCCTCGGTTTATGGTGTTCATGTCCATGTTCTCTGGCGCATTACTCCATATATCCGTAAAAAAGTCGATCATAAGGCGGTCGGAGCGGCCCCTGAGTAAATCCTCCTGGGCAAATGCAGCCCCTGCCATTAGCCAGGTTGCTGTAAGAAAAATAAAAAGACGTTTCATATCAATACGGTTTTTATGAAAATTGATTCATGTTAAGTTTCTTTGATTCTAAAAAGATTGCAAATTTTGCAATATAAAAGTAAGGAAAAAACCGGCAATTTTGCATTAAAGTCTACTTTGAGCAAAAACAGTGCCTTTAAGGTTTACTGCTGCAGGTATTTTTTTTCGCCTTCAGGCATGTATTTTTCAAACGACTTCAGGTGGAGCATTTCGTCACCCGTTTTCTTGCCAAGTTTTATCAACTCCTGAAACTGCATTTTTATTTCCTCAAACCCATACTTTAGCCTTGCTTCGAGGGCGGCTTGCAAGGTGGGATTCAAGGTTTTTTTCAAAAACGGTACCGCCATAAATACGGGTATTTTCAGCAACCAAAAAGGAAAAATGCTTACCGCTTTCAGGCCGCTCGTGCGGGAAAAACTCAATATTTCCCTCATGCTGTATAGCGATTGGCCGATCAGTTTGTTGTTTTCGGCAAACAGCCTGAAACTGCCTGCCTTGATAACAGGTCCCAGCATGGCTGCCTGCCAGGCAAAATGTCCCCTGATCCGGGGTTCAATGGAGGGCACTTCTTTTGGTTGAAGCCCGGAACTCTTCATAATGGCAGCAATTTCCTGCAGGCGTTGGCTGGTTTTTCCGTCGGGTTCGCCGAGGTAGGTATAGTTGCCGCCAAACAGGTAGCAATTTATCCCGCCAAGGGTTTGTGCACCAAGCACCATGGCAGGTAAGCCAAAAAAGAAACGCCCCTTGGGCAAGTGTTTTTCGATCAAGGCAAATTCATTCCACAAATGGCCCAGAAAAAGGATATGGGCGTTGCCCGAAAATTTGGCAATATGTGGCAAGGCATCGCCAAGCTGGAAATTCTTAATGGCTACTATGATCAGGTCAAAGTTGTCTTTTGGTTCCAGGCGATCGATGGTTTTGGGCCGGAAAACCGTTTTCTTGTATTCCTTCTCTTTTCCGCGCACATCGGTGCAGGTAATGGTAACACCCGAATGGCTGTAACGTACCAGCCGCTGCCTGCGCACCAACAGGCTCACGTCGTGGCCTGCCTCCCACATTTGCCAGGCATAGGTGGTTCCTATCACACCGGCTCCAAAAACAAGAATCTTCATGCAGTATTAAATTGAAAACTTGTTCAAAAATACAAAACACTTATTCATATTTTTCGATTTTTTTCACCGAAACATGGCTGCCCCGCCTCTATTTATTAATTTTACCTGCAATCGCCAGGAAAAATGATCCAGGAATACCTCAAAACTTCCATAGAATACCTCAAGGGCGTGGGTCCTAAACGAGGAGACTTGCTACGCAAGGAAGCGGAGGTATTTACTTTTGGCGACCTGCTTGAGTTTTTCCCCTTTCGTTATGTGGACCGCAGCAAGTTTTACAAGGTCAGCGAGGTAAGCGAAGACCTGCCTTATGTGCAGATCAGGGGCTATATTGTTGATGTTGAGCTGCATGGCCAAAAGCGCGCCACCCGCATGACGGCAACCCTGCGCGATGATACCGGCACAATGGAGCTGGTGTGGTTTCAGGGAATTAAATGGCTGAAGAATGCCTTCAAACCCAATGTTGAGTACATCGTTTTTGGCAAACCGTCATTGTTTGGGCGGCGCTACAATATTGTGCACCCTGAAGTGGAGCCCGTAACTCCCGGAGCCATAAACCAGGAGTCGGCCATGCAGCCGGTTTATAATTCTTCCGAAAAACTCAAGTCGCAGGGGCTCGATAGCCGGGGCATCAGCAAGCTTATGAGAACCTTGCTGCCTCTTGCCATCGACCATGTTAGGGAAACCCTTCCTGCCGAAATGCTTTCTGCAATTAAGTTGCCCGACCGCAAAACCACCCTTTTGCATATTCACTTTCCGCCCGATCCGATGGCGCTTAAAAAGGCAGTAGCCCGGCTTAAGTTCGAAGAGCTGTTTTACATTCAGCTCAATCTGCTCCGGCATAAACTGCTGCGTTCCGAAAAAAGCGGGGGTCATGTTTTCAGGAAAATCGGCGATTATTTCAACAACTTTTATAACAGCTGCCTGGGCTTCGAGCTTACCGGGGCTCAGAAACGGGTTATGAAAGAGATCAGAAGCGATACCCTTGCGGGGAAACAAATGAACCGCTTGCTTCAGGGTGATGTGGGCAGCGGAAAAACCGTAGTAGCCTTAATGACTATGCTTATTGCCCTCGACAATGGCTTCCAGGCCTGCCTGATGGCACCCACCGAAATACTTGCCTTTCAGCACTTTGAGTCAATTTCGCGTTTGCTTAATCCATTGAATATCAAAGTCGGTCTTTTGACCGGATCAACCCGATCGGCCCAGCGTCGCCAGCTTTTAAAAGCGCTAAAAGATGGTGATTTACAGATAATTATAGGCACCCACGCTCTGATTGAAGATGTAGTTCAGTTTGACAAACTTGGGGTGGTGGTAATTGATGAGCAGCATCGCTTTGGGGTGGCCCAGCGTGCTAAACTTTGGTCGAAAGGACATGTGCCTCCGCATATTTTAGTAATGACTGCCACACCCATTCCGCGAACCCTGGCCATGACGCTTTACGGCGACCTGGATGTGTCGGTGATTGATGAACTGCCTCCTGGCCGCAAACCCATTAAGACTATTCATCAATACGACAGCAACCGCCTGAAGGTTTTTGGTTTTATGCGCGAGCAGATAAAACTTGGCAGGCAGATCTATGTGGTCTATCCACTCATTAAGGAATCTGAAACCCTCGACCTGAAAGACCTGACCGATGGTTACGAGAGCATAGTTCGCGATTTTCCGCTGCCCGATTATGCGGTGAGCATTGTGCACGGGCAGATGAAACCTGCGGACAAGGATTTTGAAATGCAGCGTTTTGTAAAGGGTCAGACGCAAATTATGGTGGCCACTACCGTGATAGAGGTGGGTATTGACGTGCCCAATGCTTCGGTAATGGTAATAGAGAGTGCCGAGCGCTTTGGCTTGTCTCAGCTTCATCAGCTTCGCGGACGGGTTGGGCGCGGTGCCGATCAGAGCTATTGCATCTTAATGACCGGACACAAACTCAGCAACGACGCCCGCAAGCGCATTGATGTGATGGTTCGCTCCACTGATGGTTTTGAAATTGCCGAAATGGACCTGAAGTTACGCGGTCCCGGCGACATCCAGGGCACACAGCAAAGCGGCATCCTTGACCTGAAAATGGCCGATCTGGCAAAAGATGAAGCCATTCTGAAGTTTGCCCGCGCCAAGGCCAGGGAACTGCTCGAAGATGACCCCCACCTGGAAAAACCCGCCCATCGCATGGTAGTGCAACGCCTGCGCACATTGTATCACGACAAGCTTTTCTGGAGCAGGATCAGTTAGGGTAAAAAAAACGCTGCGCCAGGGCGCAGCGTTTAAGATTTTTTTATTCCTTGCTTAGTTGAGAACGAAGCGAATGGGCATGTTGAACTGCACCCTAACCGGCTGGCCTCTTTGGCGACCGGGGTTCCAGCGGGGCATGTTGCGAACCACGCGCACGGCTTCTTCATCGCAGCCACCGCCGATACCGCGCAATACGCGTACGTCGGTAACAGAGCCATCGCGTTCAACCACAAAGGTTACGAATACGGTACCCTGAATGCCTGCTTCGCGGGCCATCTGGGGATAACGCAGGTTGTCGGTAAGGTAACGGATGCGTGCTTCTTCACCACCCGGGAAACTGGGCTGGTCTTCAACCACGGTAAAGATCACGTCTTCCGCAATTTCTTCTTCCTGCTGCACCACCACGGGAGTAAATTCCCTGATCTCGGTAGTAACGGTAGCTTCCACATCGACAATGAAATCTTCTTCAATTTCCACATCATCGTCAACAATGATCAGCTCCATAGAGGCTTCCGGAGGTGGAGGCGGGGGAGGGGTTTCCTGGCGAGTGATCGGAATGTCTTCCTCCTCGATAAAGTCCATTTCCAGGGTACCCAGGTCGTACTCTGGCCTTTCGTAGGTTTTCCATTCGAATGCTACCAGAACACCAACAAGCGCAATGGCCAGACCAATCTGGAGAAAAATGCGCTTTTTGTTTTCGAGGTCAGCTTTCGGTGTTTTTTTTGCTTCCATATATGTTTGCTGGTTTTTGGCAGGCGCCTGTAAAGGTGAAATTTTACTTGTTTAAAAGCGACTGCTAATATACAAATAATTTGAAAAAATTGTTCCCGCTTTCTTAAATCAAAACTTATTTTAAAAAACCGGGCCTGATTCTCAAAATAAAACTGAATAATAAAACTCCAAAAACTGTTCCAAAGAGATTGAACAAAACATCGATAATGTTTCCATCCCTGCCGGCAAAATAAAAATGTTGCAATACTTCCGTCAGACTTCCGTAAATTACTCCTGCCAGAATCGTGAACACCACAAAACGAAGGTGAAAGATCCCCTGCTTGCTTTGTTTGAAAAATCCAAACGAAAACAACAATCCAAACACTGCAAAAAGAACAAAATGCACCAGCTTGTCGAAATGCGGGATGCTAAAAATGCCGGACTTCGGAATATTCCCCGGGGGCATGCTGATGGCCATAAGAATCACCAGCCCCCACACTATGGCGGGAATAAAAAATCTAAAAGCCATTATTTAGGGTTGCCGTTCAGGAGTGTGCCCGGAGCCTTATGCACCAACCAGTTCCTTATACTGAGAAGGGGTTAACAGTGTTTCTGTTTCTGAAGCGTCCGACAGTTTCATTTTAATAATCCAGCCATCCCCGTATGGGTCTTTGTTAACCACATCAGGAGTGGATTCGAGCTCCTCGTTAAAGTCGGTCACTTCACCCGAAAGAGGCATAAACAGGTCGGAAACGGTTTTAACCGCTTCTATGGTCCCGAAGGTTTCTTCTTTGTCAAGGGATTCGCCCACGGTGTCAACTTCCACATATACAATGTCGCCAAGCTCTTTCTGTGCGAAATCAGTGATGCCCACAGTTGCGCTTTCGCCTTCAATCTTTACCCATTCGTGGTCTTTGGTGTACAGTAAATCTTCAGGAAAATTCATAGTAATAATATTTTTTGGTGAATGAATTGGAACTGATGGTTATGTGGCCAAAAGTACAATCTTTTTTTATAAAAAAGAATTTTGCGGCCACAGAAAAGGAATAATGCGCCGGAGGCAGCCCTTATAACAAGCCCAGCTCCAGCATGGCTGCCTCAGAAATCATGTCTTTACTCCACTCAGGCTCAAAAACCAGTTTTACATTCACCTGCTTGATGCCTTCCACACCTAGAACAGCTTCTTTCACATCGCGGGGTATCTCATCAGCTACGGGGCAGTTGGGGTTGGTAAGGGTCATGGTAATGTCAACCGTATCGTCGTTGGTGGCCAAAATTTCGTAAATGAGCCCCAGGTCGTAAATGTTCACCGGAATTTCGGGGTCAAACACGGTTTTGAGGGCATCCACGATTTTTGCTTCTCTTTCGAGGAAATTGCCTTTTGATTCCATCTTCATTGCAATTAGGTTCCCTGCTGTTTTGCCTTAAAGGCCAGGGCATAAAGTTTCATTTGTTTGATCATGTTTACCAACCCGTTTGAGCGGGTGGGCGAGAGGTGTTCTTTCAGGCCAATGGCATCGATAAATGCCAGGTCGGCATCCACGATGTCTTGCGGAGGCTGATTGGAGAGCACGCGAATAAGCAGCCCTACAATGCCGCGGGTAATGAGGGCGTCGCTGTCGGCTTTGAAAACCACCCTGCCATCCTCCATGCTTGCCTGCAGCCAAACCTGCGACTGGCAGCCTTTGATCAGGAACTGGTCTTGCTTGTACTGCGAATCAATGACAGGAACGGACTTACCCGTCTCGATAATGTAGTTGTACTTGTCCATCCAATCATCGAACATTTCAAATTCGGAAATGATTTCCTGTTCCTTTTCCTTGATATTCATGTCCTGATTTTTATCAAAATTAGTTTATGCTGCCGTTTCTTCAAACAGTTGCTTTTTCTCAAGCTCAGAAAGCCCAAGGTCGTGCGAAGTTTTGAAATTGTTGGGCCTGCTGATTATAAAAAACAGCAGAATGATGGCCAAAAGCAGGATCAGGTCGTTGTCGCCCGTTAAGAGAAAAGAGACAATGGCAAAAAAAGCGACTCCTTCGGTAAGGGCAAATCGAATGATAAGCGCCTGCTGGTATTTTCCAAGTCTTTCAACCAGGCCCGTTTCCTGCCCGATCTTTTTTATCATTCTTTGCGGAACACTATGCGCCACGGGAATAATTACCACCGTGAACCCGATTACCAGCAACTTAAGTATCTGGTGTATTAGTGGGTCATGGCCTGTCAATGGGCCTATATTGCTTACAAACAAGGAGGCGACAATAAGAAAACTTATCATCATTAGAAACAATATCCAATAAACCCTGGTAAGGTTTTTATAAATGGCTTTTGGGTCGCTGTCAAACATGGTTGTAAAAGAAAAGGGTGGATTAAAAATTTTTCCCCGAAAGGGTGTTGTTAACCAAAAAGAGTTCTGACTTTTTTCAGGCCCTCGACAAGGATATCGATTTCCTGGCGGGTGTTATAAACGGCAAAAGACACCCGGACGGTTCCGGGCACTTCGAAAAAGTCCATTGTCGGCTGTGCGCAGTGATGGCCTGTTCTGACAGCTATGCCCAATTTGTCAAGTATGATCCCGGTGTCGTAAGGATGTATGTCGTTAAAAATAAATGATATCACGCTGGTTTTCTTCTCAGCAGTGCCAATGAAGCGGATATTTTCGAGGGTTTGCAGTTGTTCCATGCCGTATTGCATGAGCTGGTTTTCGTAGGCCGATATTTCGTCGTGGCGGAGGTACGACACAAACCTGAGGGCGGCCTCGAGTCCGAGCACATCGCCCACGTTGGGGGTTCCGGCTTCGAACTTAAAGGGCAACTCGTTGTAGGTGGTGCCCGAAAAGCGCACCTCCTTAATCATCTCGCCTCCGCCCTGGTAAGGGGGCATTTGCTGCAGCCATTCTTCCTTTCCGTAAAGCACGCCCACGCCCATTGGCCCGTAGAGCTTATGCCCCGAAAAGCAATAAAAGTCGCAGTCGAGGGCCTGTACATCCACTTTCATGTGTGGTACTGCCTGTGCACCGTCGATCAGCACAGGAATGCCTTTTTGATGCGCCAGGGCAATAATTTCTTCGATGGGATTTATGGTTCCCAGCGCGTTGCTCACATGCGTCACAGCCACAATGCGGGTATTGTTGCTGAGCAGTTTTTCGTATTCCTCCATGAGCAGTTCGCCCCTTTCATTCATCGGAATTACCTTCAGAATGGCGCCCCGCTCCTGGCAGGCCATTTGCCAGGGCACAATGTTGGAGTGGTGTTCCATTGCCGAAATCAGGATCTCGTCGCCGGGATTTACAAACTTCTTGCTGAATGAACTTGCAACCAGGTTGATGGCTTCGGTGGTGCCGCGCGAAAAGATTATTTCGTGGCTAAAGGCGGCATTAAGGTATAACCTTGTGGTTTCTCGGGCGTTCTCATAAGCTTCGGTGGCCTGCTGGCTAAGGTAGTGGGCACCTCGGTGTATGTTGCTGTTTTCCTTGTAGTAATATTCCATCAGGCGTTCCACTACAGCCTTGGGCTTTTGGGTGGTCGCGGCATTGTCGAAGTATACCAAAGGTTTACCATTTACCTCCTGGCCCAGTAGCGGAAACTCCCTTCGCAGCTGTTCAATGTTGAAACTCATGTGCCCGTTAAATTTTACTCATGTCGATGTTAAAGGTGGTGGGCCCTTTGTCGTTGCAATGCAGCACACACTGATCGCAAATGGAGAGTTCGCCTTTCAGGCGTCTTTCTACCATGCTTCCAATTCTTTGTCTGAGGGGTTCGATAGAGATTTTCTGCACTACCTCATCGGCAAATGCCAGCATCATTAATTGCCGGGCGCTTTTTTCACTAATACCTCTTGATCGCAGATAGAACATGGCTTCGGGATCGAGCTGGCCAACAGTAGCACCGTGGCTGCATTTCACATCGTCGGCATAAATTTCGAGATGCGGCTGGGTATTCACCTTGGCTTCGTCGGTGAGCAGCAGGTTTTTGTTGTTCTGGTAGGCCAGGGTTTGCTGGGCTTCGCGCCGAACCATAATCTTCCCGCTGAAAACCGCTCGGGCCTGGTCGTCGAGAATGCCTTTGAATAGTTGGTTGCTGAAACAGCCTTGGGCTGCATGGTCGATAAATACCTGGTTGTCGACATGCTGGTTCCTGTCAACAAGGTACAGGCCATTCAGGTCGGCATGCGTTTCGGTTTCTTGCAGGGTAACGTGGAGGTTGTTGCGGGTAAAGCCTCCGTTGAGGGTAATTATGTTGCTTGAAACCCGGCTCTTTTTTTGTAAATGGAAGAAAGTGTTAGTAAACAAAGCTGAATTTTTTCCTTTGTTCTGGATCTTGTAATGGTCGACAATTGCTTCGGGATGTGCAAAAACCTCCATTACGGTATTGGTAAAACTTACATTGTGAGTCAGGGAGTGATCGCAATTCACAAGTGTAACATTTGATCCTTTTTCGGCTATCAGCATATGACGGGGCTGAAGCAGCAGCGGAACCTGCGAATCGACGATGTTGATCAGTTGGATTGGTTTTTCTACGGTGACGCCTTCGGGAACAAAAATAAAAAGGCCATCCTGAATGAATGCGGTGTTGAGTGCCACCAGCCCCGATTTTTCCGCGGAAGCGGCTTTGCCCAGGTATTCGTCAACAATTTCAGGGTAAACCTCCATGGCTTTTGCCAGGCTGCCAATAATGGTTCCATTCGAAAGTCGGGTAAGGGGAGCGTTTTTGTAAACAAACCATCCGTTGAGCAGGGTAACACTGAAGGTGTCCAGATCGTACACATCGCAGGTAAATATCTTTTCGATGTTGAACGGCCGGCTTTGGTTGCTAAAGTCGAATGCAAAGTCGGTTTCGAGCAGTTGACTGATATCTGAGAACCGCCAGTTTTCCATTTTGGGATTTGGGAAGCCCTGACGCTCAAACGCTGCCAGAGCCATTTCGCGAAGGCGATTGGCGGCAGGTGTTGCGTTCCCCTTTATATGCGGCAGGTTTTCGTAAAACAGCGAAAGCAGCCTGTCCTTTAGCGGGAGGGTATTTATGCTGGTTGTCATGTTATCCTGAATCATTTTTATACAACAAAGCTTGCGAGAACTTCTGTTAATGGGCTGCGGCCATATTGGCTTCTTTTTTCACCCATTCGTAGCCCTTGCTTTCAAGTTCCAGGGCAAGGCTCTTGTCTCCGCTTTTTACAATGCGGCCATCGAAAAGTACATGCACGTAGTCAGGAATAATAAAATCGAGCAAGCGCTGGTAGTGGGTAATGATAATGGTGGCGTTTTCGGGTGAACGAAGTTTGTTTACGCCGTTGGCAACAACTTTCAGCGCATCGATGTCGAGTCCTGAGTCTGTTTCGTCGAGTATTGCCAGCCTGGGTTCGAGCAGGGCCATCTGGAATATTTCATTTTTCTTCTTTTCGCCACCCGAGAAACCTTCGTTTACTGAACGATTGGTAAGTTTAGACTGAATCTCCACCAGTTTTTTCTTTTCTTCCATAAGCTTCAGAAACTCGGCTCCGCTCATGGGCTCCAGGCCAAGGTGCTTCCTTTTTTCGTTGATGGCTGTGCGCATAAAGCTGGCCATGCTCACCCCTGGAATTTCCACGGGATACTGAAACCCAAGGAAAATGCCTTCGCGGGCCCTGATTTCGGGGGCCATATCAAAAAGGTTCTGCCCACGATAGGTGATTTCACCGCGGTCTACATCGAACATGTCGCGGCCGGCAATAACCGAAGCCAGGGTGCTTTTCCCGGTGCCGTTGGGGCCCATAATGGCATGAACCTCACCTGCTTTCACTTCAAGGTTGAAACCATCCAGGATGGTTTTTCCGTTGATGGATACTGAAAGATCTTTTATGCTTAACATTGGAATATATTTTCAAAAAAAATGATTACAAATGGATTAACCTACACTGCCTTCAAGGCTGATTGACAACAATTTCTGGGCTTCTACGGCAAATTCCATGGGCAGCTTGCTGAGCACTTCCTTGGCGTAGCCGTTAACGATCAGGCCAATGGCACTTTCCATGTCGATGCCGCGCTGCAGGCAATAAAAGAGCTGGTCTTCCGAAATTTTGCTGGTAGTAGCCTCGTGCTCCACAATAGATGACCTGTTCCCCACTTCAATGTAGGGAAAAGTATGTGCGCCGCATTTGTCGCCAAGCAGCAGCGAGTCGCACTGCGAGAAGTTTCGGGCGTTTTCGGCCTTTCGGGTGGTTTTTACCAGGCCGCGGTAGCTGTTGTTGCTGAAGCCAGCAGAGATGCCCTTGCTGATAATGGTGCTGCGGGTATTCTTCCCAAGGTGAATCATCTTGGTGCCGGTATCGGCCTGCTGGTGGTTGTTGGTAACGGCCACCGAGTAAAATTCGCCGGTAGAGTTGTCGCCACGCAAAATCAGGCTGGGGTATTTCCAGGTAATGGCCGAGCCGGTCTCCACCTGTGTCCAGCTGATCTTAGAGTTTTCGCCTTCGCAAATGCCGCGTTTGGTTACAAAGTTATACACCCCGCCCTTGCCTTCCTTGTCGCCGGGCCACCAGTTTTGCACGGTAGAATACTTCACCTCGGCATCTTTGTGGGCAATAATCTCCACGATGGCGGCATGCAGCTGGTTTTCGTCGCGAATGGGGGCCGTGCAGCCTTCCATATAACTCACATAGCTGCCTTCTTCGGCCACGATAAGTGTGCGTTCGAACTGCCCGGTATTGGCCGCATTGATGCGGAAATAAGTGGAAAGTTCGAGCGGGCATTTTACGCCTTTGGGAATAAAAACAAAAGAACCATCGCTGAAAACAGCGGTGTTGAGGGCTGCAAAGAAGTTGTCGGTGTAAGGCACCACGGTGCCCATATATTTTTTGATCAGCTCCGGGTATTCTCGCACAGCCTCGCTGAACGAGCAAAAGATTACGCCCTTTTCTGCCAGGGTTGAACGGAAAGTCGTGGCTACTGACACACTGTCCATTACTGCATCGACGGCCACGCCAGCCAGCATTTTCTGCTCCTCGAGCGGAATACCCAGCTTTTCGAAGGTTTCGAGCAATTCAGGGTCCACCTCGTTTAGGCTTTCCAACTTGGGCTTTTTGACGGGAGCCGAAAAGTAAATGATATCCTGGTAATCGATGGGCGGATATTGGACATGGGCCCAGCGGGGCTCCTTCAGGGTTTGCCAGTGGCGAAACGCCTTGAGCCTGATGTCGAGCATAAACTCAGGTTCGTTCTTTTTTGCCGAGATAAACCGGATGGTGTCTTCGGTGAGCCCTTTAGGGGCTTGCTCCATCTCCACGTCAGTGTAAAAACCATACTTGTATTCACTGCCGGTTACCTCTTCAAGAATATCGTTGTTTTTGTCTTCCATCAACAAAAAGATATATGATTGTCTGGTTTTCAGGTTTCTTTGCAGAAAAACATATCTGGCAAAAGCCCTTAACCTTATTTAGATTTAATTAAAATTAGCTTGCAAAGATAGCAAAGGTAGCGGGGATATTCAAATGTTTACCCGGAATAATTTGTCAATAATACCAGGCTTAATTTCAGGGAGAAAGAATGCTGGTTTCGCCCACCAATTCCAGGCCGGCATTTGTGCCTGAACCAGTAAAAAGGATATTCCCCTTACGATTGAAAAGTTTTATTTGAATGGTTGCGTCGATACTTTCATGAATCACACGATCCATATTGCCTGAAACGGGCGCTTTCAAACGTCCTTTTTCGCCTTTCTCTGCAGTCATCTCCAGGGAAAATTTGCGGGATTTAATTTTTATGAAGAGCTCAT
The DNA here is from genome assembly GCA_019429365.1 of Bacteroidales bacterium. Classification (GTDB taxonomy): domain Bacteria; phylum Bacteroidota; class Bacteroidia; order Bacteroidales; family UBA7960; genus UBA7960. The sequence goes on from JAHYJD010000005.1 coordinate 50,422, forward strand.
CGGCCGTATGTTCGATCGTGGCCACCTTGGCCCCGGTATAGGTAGCAAAGGGAAACAATTGGCCCTGGTGAAGAAAAAAACCCAGAAAACCGGTAAATGAACTACCTATCCATGGGATCTTTGCAATACTGAGCATAAACGAAGTGCCAGCCTGTGAAAAATGGTTGGTCTGCATCCATATCCAGGCTTCGGGCATGGAGGTGCCCCAGTCTTTTTCGATATAGCCGCGGCCATTACTGAAATTGAAAAGCCCCTCGGTGCTTTCAATGCTGCCCTTCACGGCATGATCGAGACTCACCACCCCGTGATAGCATTCCATAAAAGGCACATAGCGATACCAGCCCATTATGCCCGGTCTGCGCAGCGAGACAGGGAAACGGGCTGTTTCACCGAAACTTAATTTTCCCTTGAAAAAGCCGGTTTCATTTTGCAGGTCAAGTTCAAATCCTTTTTTTGAAAAAAAGTTTGGGCCCACCGCAACAGAAAACCCCCCGGCATCATATTTAAATGCTTCGAGCGGATAGCGAAAGTACCACGTCTGACCGGTTTTGCCATTAATGGCCTGCACAAATGAGTGGCTGTCGGTGCCGTTTACCGAAATTCCGGGAATAAAAGCCATGGAATGCCTGCCATTTTCACTCACCGATTTGAAATACCAGCCTTCGAAATAGTTTTTCATCTGCCGGTTTCCCTGAAACCAGTCGGGGTTCCAGATTTTCTTAAAGGAATAGGAGGCCTCTTGTTTTTGTTGAAATGAAAGGAAGGGATTGTTTTTCTCCATAGCAAATGGCCGGTTTATTGGTTTTTAACCTGATTGAGCTCTTCCAGGATTTTCTTCACTTCCTCTTCTGTGGTGTGCAGGGCATTGCGGCAGATGCCAATCAGTATAGAAGCTCTTTTCACTTTTTCCGAAAGCACATCAACCGAGATATCCTCGTTCTCAATTTCGTTTACAATGGCCTCCAGTTCTTCAATGGCCTCTGAATAGGTTGTTTCATTTTTCATTTTCGGTAGTTTTTGGCTGAACAATACTGCTGATGCTTCCTTGCATAAGCCTTGTGGTTATCCGGTCGCCGGGCTTAAGCTCATGCTCGTTTTTTATAGTTTTTCCGTTAAGGAGCGTAATGGAAAATCCCCTTTTCAGAATTTTTTCGGGTCGCAGCAAATTGATTTTTGCATCCAGGTGCTCCAACTCTCTTTCTTGCTTATTAATAAACCTCAAAGTGCTGCTTTGCAGGCCATTTATCAGGCTGGTCATCATTATACTTTCTTTTTGAAGCGCTTTGGTTGAGAAAGATTTCAGATAGCCGGCCGAACGTATCAGGCGCTGGTTTTCGGTTCCCAGAATTTGTTGCGACCTGTTGCTGATAATGTTCAAGGCAGCCAGGGTGCGGCTTTCGAACTCAGCGAAGCGGCCGATAACAAAATAGGCCACATCGGTAGGAGTCACTTTGTTTTGCCATGCCACCATTTCGGCAATGGTTTCGTTGGTGGCGTGACCAATGCCGGTAATTATGGGTATAGGGAAGTTGGCGATTTCGCGCGAAAGCGTGTAATGATCGTAGCAGTTAAGGCCCACATCGCCACCGCCACCGCGTATGATTGCAGCCATGTCGAACAAGTGTGCCTTTTTTCTTATCAGCCTGAGCTGTGCGGTCAGGCTTTCCACGGCCTTGTCGCCCTGCAAAAGTGCAGGAAAGAGTTTGTGCCAAACGGTGAACCGTTCACTGTAACCGGCCAAAATTTTCAGAAAGTCGTGATAGCCCTTGCTGGTTTCGACCGACACCACTGCTAATCTGCGCGGCAGCAAGGGCATTTCGAGGGTTTTGTTGCGGTCGAAAATGCCTTCGGCCTTGAGCCGCTCAATGGTTTTTTGTTTTTCGTAGGCCATCTGGCCCAGGGTAAACGAGGGCTCGATCTGATGAATTTGAAGGGACAAGCCGTAAACCGGGTGGTAAGTAACGCTGGTTTGAAAAAGTATGGCCATGCCTTCGCTGAGCGGCTCTCCGGTAACTTCGATAAATTTCTGGTTTATGATCTTATAATCGCCGGCCCAGAGGGTTGCCCGCATTTGTGCCACTACCTGTTCACCGGTTTTCTCCACCAGGTCGGGATAGCAATGCCCGCTGCGCGGATAATGGTTTAGCTTGGCAATTTCAGCCTTTACCCAATAGGTGCCCGAATAGTTGCGCTCAATGACCGAACGCAGGCTACGGGCCAGGTCGCCAAGCGAAAAGATTTTCCTTTCTTCTTCCATACTATGCGAAATAAAACATAAAATGCCGGGTTGGTACCAGCATTTTACGGGCTAATATAAGAAATTTAAGAATGAAAGGAAAGCCTTTTTGGAAAATCCTTTGTAAAAAATGAAAATGGCTATGTGTCCTGGTTCACGACCAGTTTAAAGCCCTTTCCGTGCACGTTGATGAGTTCCACTTCGGGATCTTCTTTCAGGTATTTTCTCAGCTTGGCAATATACACGTCCATGCTTCGGGCATTAAAGTAGTTGTCGTCGAGCCAGATTTTTGTGAGGGCTTCGGAGCGGTCAAGCACGTCGTTGGTGCGGTCGCAAAGCATCTTCAGCAGTTGGGCTTCCTTGGAGGTGAGCTTCTGCTCGCTGTCTTCATACTTAAGTGTTTGCCGCGAGTAGTCGAACGCATATTTGCCTACCTGAAACAGGGTTTTGTCGGTGTCGCCGCTTTGCTCAGGGTTGGTGCGGCGGTAAATGGCGTTGATTCTGAGCAACAGTTCTTCCATGCTGAAAGGCTTGGTGATGTAGTCGTCAGCGCCAATTTTGAGGCCTTCCAGAATGTCTTCCTGCATGGCTTTGGCTGTAAGGAAAAGGATTGGGATCTTTTTGTCGACTTTGCGAATTTCCCTGGCCAGGGTGAAGCCGTCTTTTATGGGCATCATCACATCGAGGATGCAAAAATGAAAAACCTCTTTCAGGAAAGCATCATAGGCTTCCTGGCCGTTTACACAAAGGCGGGTGGGGAAGCCTTTGGCTTCCAGGTAGGCCTTGAGGATGGTTCCCAGGTTGGGATCGTCTTCGGCCAGTAAGATCTTAATGTTTGATTGTTCCATGGTTGCTTTTTAAGATAATTGCTGATCTTCTTTTTGGTATCCGTTAAAACCGAAAGGTATAAAAATACTGAAACGTGATCCTTTTTTGAGTTCGCTTTCGAGCGAGATATATCCGCCGTGTTTTTCCACAATGGCTTTCACGTAACTAAGGCCAAGTCCGAATCCTTTCACGTCGTGAATATTGCCAGTAGAAACGCGATAAAGATTCTCAAATATCTTTTTCTGGTTTGCCCGGCTAATTCCAATGCCATGGTCTTTAATGTGCACCAATATGCCCCTGCTTGTATTTTCAGTACTAACTTCTATTTGCGGGGCGCTGGGCGAATACTTGTTGGCATTGTCAAGCAAATTTACGAATACATTTGTTAAATGTACTTTATCTGCTTCAATAAAACTATAATCGGCCTTTAGATTGGTGGTAATATTTCCGTGTTTGGATTCCACCTGCAGGCTGATTTTCCTCACTGCTTCACTTACAAGGTCGTGCACATCGAGTCCGGTGCGGTTTAGCCTTAATTTCCCTTTTTCAATGATGGCGGTTTGCAGCACTTTTTCAGTCATGAGGCCCAGCCGCTGGTTTTCCTCATCAATCATTCGGATATAGCTCTGGTAAAGGTCTTCCGATTTGTTAATCTCCCGGTCTTTAAGTGCCTGGCAAGCCAGCGAAATGGTCGAGATGGGCGTTTTGAGCTCGTGGGTCATGTTGTTTATAAAGTCGTTCTTCATTAACGAGAGCTTCTTTTGCCTGATGACCGTAAAAATGGTAAAAGCGAACGAAGAAATAATTACAAAGATAAACAGGGAAGAAGTAGCCAGCATGGTGTTTATCTGCGAAACAATATAGCGTTTCTGCTCGGGGAAATACACCAGCAGGAATTCGGGGTTGATAAAAATGTCGTTTGGGAAAAGGTTGAACTGGTATTGGCTTTGCAGCAGTGCCTGGGTGTTTTTTCCTGTTTTTTCGGCCACCAGGGCGTTGTAGGCAGGGTTGTAAATGGCAAAGTCGTATTCGGTTTTTATTCCCTGGCTCCTGAGTTCGGCATTGAGCAGTGAGTCGAGCACTTCAAAGCCTTCTTCGCCCGTAAACTGGAATGAGAACCTGTTGGAGAACATGTCGTCGAACATGTCGTTGATGAACTTGCTGCGTTCGAAAAACATCCGCAGGGGGTCTTCGGTTACGCCAGCGCCCTGGCTGGGAAGGTATCCGGGCTGGTTGCCGCCAGCTACCGACTCTCGAACATATGAGGTGTCGAACGTTCGGATCTGCTGCCCGTTTTCGTGCTCGCTGATGTTTAATTGAAACGACTCCCGAATGTAAGAAGCGTTGGTGTCTGCACCCGTTTCCTGCTGCCCGGCCGGATTTACAATGGCATTGTAATATTCGCGATTAAGCGAGTCGAGCAGCTCGTAGTATTTGCTCATTTGGGTATTCCTCTCCTGCTGCAACAGAAGCTTGCGAGCCATTTCAATTTTGTTGAACTTATAAATGGCTTTGCTAACAGCTTCGCCCACCCCGCGGTCAAAGTTCATCTCCTTCACCGAAAGGGCGTTTTTTATCCAGTAAATCTGGATGCCCACCAGCCCCAGCAGCGAAAGCGTTATGGCCACAATAAGCAGAATGATAAACCTTTTTTTCATGCCTGAAAAACAAATTTACAATAAGGAAGTTTGTTGCATCGAAAAGTTTTACGTCAGGGACAAGGCCCTGGTTTCAATGCAAAAGTAAGTTGTAAAGGAATGGCATAAGGGGGTTTAACACAATTTAACACCCCTTTAACTTTTTTTAAATCAGGCAGAAAGGGCATTTAATTTACCTTTGTGACAAGGCAAAAGACTATACCTAAATTGATCTATTGGTTTTTTAGTGTATAAGTTTTGTGGTTATAAATTGTGGGAATGAGAGGGCCGAAATGGCCCTCTCATTTTTTTTGTTCTACATCCTCTTTTCCACTTTTTCCCAGTCAATAAGTTTCCAGAACGACTCAATGTAGTCTGGGCGGCGGTTCTGGTAGTCAAGGTAGTAGGCATGTTCCCACACGTCGCAGGTAAGCAGGGGTTTTTTGCCGTTTCGCATAGGATTGCCGGCGTTGCTTTCCTTCACGATTTCAAGTTTCCCATCCTGGTTTTTAACCAGCCAGGCCCAGCCAGAGCCAAACAAGGTGGCGGCTGCCTGCGAAAATTCCTCCTTAAACCTGGAAAAGTTTCCAAAGGCCTCTTCAATGGCTTCCATTAGCTTTCCTTTGGGCTCACCGCCCCCTTTCGGGGAAAAACTTTCCCAATAGAAGGTGTGGTTCCATACCTGGGCAGCATTGTTAAAAATGCCCCCTTCGGCTTTCTTAATGATATCTTCCAGGCTGGCACTTTCGAAAGGGCTGCCCGGCAGCAGCTTGTTAAGGTTGTTGACGTAAGCCTGATGGTGCTTCCCGTAGTGAAACTCGATGGTTTTTGCCGAAATGACCGGTTCAAGGGCATTTGGATCGTAGGGCAATTGGGGCAATGCGTGTGTCATGGCGATGTTTTTTTGGGTTTACATATTTAGCAAATTTATATAAAATAACGCTCCTATGCAAATTCTGGCCCCAAAAATCCTGCATTTTTTGTAAGTTTGTTCAAACCATTCAACTCCCAGATTACATGAAAAGGTCGTTATTCAGGATTTCAGCCATCATTTTTTCTTTTTCTGCTTTGCTGTTTTTTTCGGCCTGCGGCCCCACTGCCCAGCAAAGAGAAGAGCAACGCATTGAAGACTCTCTTCGTTTAGACCAGGAGCGGCGCGAGTTGCTCGAGCGCACCGGGCGAATGATCGATTCGGTAAGGCCTGCACCGGCCGACAGCCCGCAATAAAAAAAGCCTCCCGCGAAGGAGGCTTTTTACTGAGTACCCGGGGCCGGGATCGAACCGGCACGGTATTGCTACCATTGGTGTTTGAGACCAACGCGTCTACCAATTCCGCCACCCGGGCTAAAGCTGGCGTACAGCGCGCTTTTTCAGGTGTGCAAATTTAACCAATACTTTCATTCCCGCAAAAATTTTTCCTAAAATCATTGAAGGCAAAAAGGACTAAGTCTGATATTATTTCTATTTTTGCTGAACCCAACCACATTTTCTCACCTCAAAACTGCATGCTATGTCCTCGGTCGTCAAAATTTTTTCCGGTTCGGCATCTCGCTACCTGGCTCAAAAAATTGCAGAACACTATGGAATACCTCTTGGAAAAGAGATTGTTGCACGGTTTTCTGATGGTGAGTTTCAGCCTTCTTTTGAGGAAACCCTGAGGGGAAAAGAAGTTTTTATTGTGCAGAGCACATTTCCCCCGGCCGAAAACATGATGGAGCTTTTGCTCATGATCGATGCAGCCCGGCGTGCTTCGGCCAACCAGGTAGTGGCAGTCATTCCATATTTTGGGCTAGCCCGGCAAGATCGCAAAGACAAGCCCCGCGTACCCATTGGCGCCAAGCTCATGGCCAACCTGCTTACCGCGGCGGGCGTCAGCAGGGTGATTACCATGGACCTGCATGCCGATCAGATCCAGGGATTCTTTGATGTGCCGGTCGATCATTTGTATGCATCGGCCATTTTTGTACCCTACATCAAGAAGCTGAACTTGCCCAACCTGGTTATGGCGTCACCCGATACCGGCGGCACCAGGCGCGCCGGAGCCTATGCCAAATTTATGAATTCCGAACTGGTGATCTGCTATAAGCAGCGCATTAAGCCCAACGAAGTGGACCGCATGATGCTCATCGGCGATGTTAGGGGCAAGGATGTAGTGCTTGTCGATGATATTATTGACACAGCCGGCTCCATTACAAAAGCCGGACAAATGATGATGGATAATGGAGCAACCAGTGTAAGAGCCATTTGCACACACCCGGTTTTTAGCGGCAAGGCGCTCGAGCGAATCAATAACAGCGTATTTGATGAGGTAATCGTTTCTGACACCATACCGCTGAACTGTGAATCGCCTAAGATCACCGTACTCAGTGCTTCAAAGCTTTTTGCCGACGTAATACAGCGAGTGCATACCCATCAATCCATTAGTTCGCATTTTGAGTTCTCTACCATGTTGTAAGTTTTTATAAAATATTCATAGCCAATTGCCTGTAAAGTATTATCTTTGCAGGCAATTTTTTTGGGAGGCTTATCCCATTATTTTTAACAAATTATTTTCGAAAAAAATGAAAAAAGTATCTGTGAGCGGTTCTCTTCGCGAGAACGTAGGGAAAAAAGATGCTAAGCGCCTGCGCCGCGAAGGCTTGGTGCCTTGCGTATTGTATGGCGGCAAAGACCAGGTTATGTTTACGGCGTCTGAAAAAGCTTTTAAGGATGTGGTTTATACCCCTGAAGCATGTCTGGTTGATCTGGATATTGCCGGCAAAAAATTTACTGCCATTCTGCAAGACATCCAGTTTCACCCGGTAAGCGAAAGCATTCTTCATGCAGACTTCCTGCAAATTTTTGAAGACAAGCCGGTAAAAGTGGATATTCCCGTGAAACTTTCAGGAGTCAGCCCCGGCATTTTGAAAGGCGGTAAGCTTCATATGAAACTGCGCAGGGTGAAGGTGAAAGGTTTTCCCGGCGACCTGCCCGATCAAATTGATGTGACCATTTCCAAACTGAATATTGGCGATTCCTTTAAGGTTGGCCAACTTGCCTCCGACAAGCTTGAGTTTATTGATTCACCCAATTCTGTTATCGTAATGGTGAAATCGACCCGCGTTATTGCAACCGTTGGTGATGACGAAGAAGAGGAAGAAGGAACCGAAGGTGAAGCACCTGCTCCGGCAGCAGAGGAATAAAATCATTTTTCATCTTTTGACAAAAAAAGGCACAAGGCGAATCCCTTGTGCCTTTTTTAAGTTTTATTACAACACCTTTTGGTTTATTTTTACAATCTGAATCTTCAATGGCCTCGCATGGCCAAAAAAACAGTTTTCAGCATGAAGTACCTTATTGCCGGACTTGGCAACATTGGCCCCGAGTACCACGAAACGCGCCACAACGTTGGGTTTATGATTCTCGACTATCTGGCTAAGGAGAAAGAGGTGACCTTTTCCCCGGCCCGCTATGGCGACAAGACCGAGTTCAAGTTCAAGGGCCGCACTTTTATCCTGCTAAAGCCTTCTACTTACATGAACCTTAGCGGGCGAGCCATTCATTATTGGATGACGCAGCAAAAGATTGAACTTGAAAATCTGCTGGTGGTGGTTGATGATGTAGCGCTTCCCCTTGGTACACTGCGTATGAAGGCAAAAGGCGGAGCGGGCGGTCATAATGGCCTTTCTCATATTATTGATATGATTGGTACCGACCAGTATGCCCGTTTGCGTTTTGGCATTGGAGCCGACTATCCCAAGGGCTACCAGTCGCAATATGTGTTGGGCAAATGGGAGCCCGAAGAGCGCGAAATCATTGACCCCCGTATAAAAATCGCATCTGAAATGGTTGTCAGCTTTGGAATGCAGGGCGCTGAACGCACCATGAATCTTTTCAACAAAAAGTAATTGCATGATCAGGGTTACCTGTGCCATTATCAAGGATGGCGACAAGATTTTTGCTGCCCAGCGCGGACCAGGAGCCCAGCAAGCCCTGAAGTGGGAGTTTCCGGGTGGCAAGGTTGAACCCGGCGAGTCGGATGAAGAATGCCTTTTGCGCGAACTTGAGGAAGAGCTTGAAATGCAGGTGAAGATCAAAGAGAAATTGCCTTCCTTTTTTCATGATTATCCTTCCTTTTCCATAGAGCTGATTCCCTTTCTGTGCAGCTCCGGGACGAAAAGCCATTCGGCAAATGAGCATGCGGGCACAGGCTGGTTTGCCCGCGAGGAACTGCAAAAGCTCGATTGGGCTGCAGCCGATGTGGCCATCATGCAGTTTGTGCTGGAGAAGGTGCTTTAAACCAACTGATTTTTTCTGGCGTCGTACATGCGTTTCCATTCAATCAGGCCCATTATGGCAATGATCAGGAAAATAACAAACTGGAAGCTGGTGAATACAAGCCCTTTGATGAAATACAGGGGAATGGAGATGATGTTTCCGGCGATCCAGTAAATCCAGTTTTCGATTTTTTTGCGGGCCATGTACCACATGCCGATCAGGAAGATGGAGGTGGTAAAGGAATCAACATATGGCACGTAAGTTTGCATATAACCGCCCGGATCGTTGCGTGTAAAGATCCAGATCAGTCCAAGAATGATCACATATAGCAATGGAATCATTAAGATTCCCAGGGCTTGTTCCTTTTTGGTATTCCAGCGGATGGGCAGCACCTTTTGGTTTTCGTCTTTGCGGGTCCACATATACCACCCATAAATGCTCATGCTGGTGTAAAACACGTTAATACCCATGTCGGCGTAAAGCTGGGCAAAAAAGCAAATGAAGATATAGATGACGGTGCTTACAATGCCTGTAGGGTAAACCAGGATGTTGGCCTTGCGGGCAAACCATACGCTGAGTATGCCAAAAACCACGGCAACGATCTCCCAAACGGAAGATTCACCTAAGTTCTGCATGAACAATTCAAAGAAGGTATTCCAATCCATGATAAATACGGGCATTTTATTTTTAAGGCTGGGCAAAGGTATAAATTCCAAAAGAAAACCCCGGTCTTATTTTTTTGACCGGGGTTTAAATTACAGGGTTGATGTTATTGCAACCTGAAAGTTATGCTTGCGCTGAAACTAACCCTAACAGCCCTTCCCGATTGCATTCCGGGCTGCCAGCGGGGCATGGTGCTGAACACCCTGATGGCTTCTTCGTCGCAGCCTCCTCCAATTCCCCGTAACACTTTTAAATTACTAATGCTTCCATCGGGTTCAACCACAAAACCTACATAAACGGTTCCTCTGATGCCGGCTTCCTGGGCCAGACGCGGGTATTTAACATTTTTTGAAAGATATTCAATAAGGGCCCTGCCTCCACCGGGAAATTCGGGCATTTTTTCAACAGCAATGAAGATTTGGTAGGGGTCAGCGGGTTCTTCTGGTTTTGGTGGCAACTGTTGCAAAACAGGCACTTCAACAAGAATATCAGAACCAGTATTAATGACAAGGTCCGGTACATCGACGGGATCATCATTTTTTACAATGTCAATTTGTGCAAGATCTGTGGGTGGCGGGGGAGGTGGTTTGGGAATGGTAACCGGTATCAGGTCTACATCCGGACTAATAACGGTTCCGTGAGGGAGAATTTTTTCATAACGGTTAAATGTCTTCCACTGAAAGGCAAAGAAAATGAATGCAAGGCTGAGGATCAGCCCGATCTGGAAAAAGGTTCCCTTGAACCGTTCCAGGTTTTTGTGGGGTACTTTTTTGGCGTGCATGGCAAAATTAGGTTTGGGTGAATATTGGTTCCTCTTTTAGCCAAAAAACCATGCCAAAAATAAATTTCTTTCGATAAGATATTTCTATTCCTGATTTTTAAAGAAATGGCAACCTGTTTCCCTTATAGCCTTTACTGTTTCTGTAAAGGATGCCTTCAGAACATTTCCCTTGCTGCCGCGACAAAACGGGCAGGCATGCACTTCGCCATTCGCATCGACATATAAGTAGCGGTTTCCCGCTCCCATGCAGCCAATTTCGCGCTGGTGATAACCAAAATAATTCACAATTGGAAACTGCTTGTAGGCCGGATCGGAATTGATCTGATGAAAAAATGCAGCAATCACTGATATGCTTTCTCCATTCAAATGCACTTCCTGGCCTGCAAAGCTACCCACCGCCCTTGGTTCGAGAATACGGATAAAATGCACGCCCCATTCTTTGGCCAGGGAGGCATAGGCAAACAAATTTTCTTTGCTGACAAAGGCTCGCGTTGCGCAAAGCGAAAGACTTACCATTAAGCCTGCCTCTTTACAATTTCTGGCAGCTTTCTTTACCCATTCAAAACTTTGGTTATTATTTCTGAAGGCATTGTGTTTTTCTTCGTCCCAGTGGTCAAGGCTGATATTGGCTCCAAGCAGTCCTGCTTGCTTAAGGGTATGGGCTTTTTCTGCCGAAAGGCCAAAGCCCGAGGTGAGCAGCCAGCAATCCATTCTTTTGGATGCTTCACGCAGCAAGGCTGTCAGGTCGCTGAAGCGGGCCAGGGGTTCGCCACCGCTGAATTGAAGGTGCTTTAGTCCTTCACCTTCGAAACAGCGGAGCACCTCAAACAGCTGACCAAGGCTCAGTTTGTCTGTCGCTTCTATATTTTCCCAGTCGTAGCAATGGCTGCAGCTGAGCGGGCAACGGTTGGTAATGCCCCAGATAAGGGTAATCATGGCAGGCGGTCTGCCGTTTGTTCCCGTATTGTTTGGGTGTCGGGCCAGTTCACTTTTTAGCACATGTGCCAGCCTTGGCGAAGGGAAGCCTGGTACTTCGCTCGACCAGAAATACCTGCCGTCGGATTTCACAAACTTGAAAATCCGTTCCAGCCCCTGCTGTTTTCGCCTGAAGGCCATTAAATGCTTCAGCGCCTTTAATGCTTTCAGGGGGCTTCGGTGCTCGCGCAGCATGATTTTCACGATGTTGAAATGCAATTTCCGGCGAATCCATGCTGCCCTTTTTCCCCAGATGAGTGCGGGTAGTTTATTCATGCCTGCCTTTTATTCTGCAATTGCCCTGGCCAAAGCCTGCAAATATTCGATGGTAAAGCGGTTAAACTGCCCCGGCTCGCGAAAGCTCTGAAGATACTGCCGATCGGGTCTTCCGCTGGGCTCGCGGATTACCTGGTAATGTCCTTTCGAATGCAGGATAATACTTCGGCTCTCGTCGGTCATTGCCGGAAGGACAAACTTCACCACGGCTTCGTCGCCAATTTCAGGCTGAACGTAATAAAGGTCATCGTCGGCAGCAAGCAGGTGGGTTACATCCCCGCCCAACTGGTTAATGGCCGATTGAATTGGCACGACATGCTTTGTTACGGCAACATTTTCAGAATAATCAATTCCCGCGTAATCAACTTCCCAGAAATAGGCACCATATTCAAGCTTAATGCGGAGCGGACCATCAGATGTAAAATCAACAGGAATGGAAAGTACATCGTTTTTTAGAGCCATTGGGCCAATAATATTGTAGTAATCAACAAACTCCCACGCCCCATTACGCTCGATATAGACTGAAAGAGGAATGTTCTGGTCGAAGGTCCACTGCCTTAGCTGTTCAGCAGGGGCATTTTTCTGACTGGCTTGCCATGACTGATACGCATCTCCAAATTGGTATTGGAACCGGTTTAGGTTATAATCGAGGAGAAAGGAGTTTTTTGCCCTGATCACCAGTTTGGCATTCTCAGCCAGTTCAGGTTTTTCAAATTCAAGAATAATACCGTCGGTAATTGTTTTTTGCTCAAGCGGATCTTCACCAACATAAGCCAGTCCGTCTTGTTGTTTTATTATGCTGAGAATGTCATTTCCGGCCAGGTTAAAAGCGTTTATCGGTGGTGTCAGGTTTGAAAAAGTATGTTCAACGCCGTATTTGTCGGTAAGAACTTCCACAGATTCAGGGTGATCGTAAACCCAGAGTTCCAGCAGATTGGTGTGCTGAATCTCTTTGATCTCGTTTGAGATTTTCATCTGGAAAATGTCGCTCTGTTTATCAAGCAATGGTAAATGCAGAAAATCATGCCGCTCGAGCTGAGGTTGTATGGCTCCGCTGTAGATTTCTCCCACGAAGGCATATTCCTCCCCATCAAATACGTAAATAAAAGGGCAGGATTCTTTAAAAATCAGCAGAAGAATAAAAAAGGCTGCAAAGCCAGCAGCGACCAGCCCAACTCCACCCAGTAACCATGATCCGACGGTGGCGCCAACATGCGGGTCGTACATTTCAATTTTCTCGATTTGATCCAATGGAATGCTGGCTCTGGCGTCAGCGGGCTTTACAAAGGCGGGAACATAAATCTGAACTTCCTTTAAAATATGAGACTCTTTGCTTTTTATATAGCGGTTAGGGCGATCGGGTTTGGTCTCAATATGCCTGGAGTAACCATATAGTGGCTTAATGATTCCTGAAATTTCACTATTTGATATTTCTGCCTGCGACAATTCGTACACCATTCCATCTGAAATCAAAAGGATGGTTTTCTGATCGGAAACAGAAGTCTCAATGGTGTCCTGGAACGCCCCCTGAGGCCGGCTAACTTTGTAATAGTACCTGCAGCCTGTAAGGTTCAGCAATGCGAAAATCAGCACCCAGCTCAGCATCCTTGAAGTGAGCGATTCCCTGAAGAATTGAATGATTTGTGTTTGGGAGCAGTTCCTCCCTTCAGTAAATAGTGTTTCCATGGCATTTTTTTTAAAAATTAAAGACCAGAAACAATGGGAGGCAATTTCATTAGAAAGTTACAACAAAATTTAATGTAATAGATAATATCGGTGGAAATGTTGCACCAGAGCTTTCTAGATATTAATCAGTTGTACTTTTTCTGAAATTTAACTCTGCCAGTGCGAACCTTACCTCACTATAGGAAAAGTCGCTGCCCAATACGGCCATTACATCACCCAGCCGTGTGCTTTTTACGGCTTTCGAAGCCGCAATGATCTGATCTGTTTTTTCCTGTTCCAAAAACCGGGAGGCTTCAAGCTTGCCCTGTTCCACAAACCAGGCCAGGTGGCCTTCGATGGTCGATTCGGCCAGCGAGCGTGTGCGGGCAATGGCTTCCACGCCCAATCCCTGGCAAAAAAGCTCATAGGTAATGTCGCGAGAGTGGGGTTTGGGTTCCTTTTTCTCGGCGGGCTGTTTGCTTTTCTTTTTACGGCCGCGGCTGCCTTTTTCGGGTTCGGCCGCGGCTGCCATTAGTTCTCGTTCGAGCTGCCTGCCTCTGTTTCTCAGTCGGTTTTTGGTTAGTTCGTTGTTTTCGATAACCGATTTTACCAGCATTACCGCCTTGTGCATGGCCTGGAGGCGGGCATAGACCACACTTTCCAGGTCGCGGAGTTCGGTCGTGTATTTTTTCATGCCGCTCTGCCCGTTCACTTCTTTGATGTGCGCAAATATTTTACCCGAAAGTTCTTTCAGCAGCGGTTCAAAATAATCGGTGGCGGCCTGCAGGCGCTGTTGCAAAAGCGGAAACTGATCTTTTTGTGAAAGGGCGCCCTGTCGCGAAAGTTGATTAAGAAATTTGCCTGCTACCTCCTTCAGGTTTCTCACTTCTTCGAGCCAGGTTGCCGCAAAGTGCTGAAAGGCCTGCTTTGCCGAGCGCTTCTCATCCTTGTTATAGCTTTTCACGAAGTCTTCAAAGATCCATACCATCGGTGCCAGTTCGAAGGTTTGCTGCACCTCCCTGCCAACAAACAGGTGGGTTTCGCTGTGGAGGCGTTGCATCAGGGTTTCGTTGCCTGGCCTGCTGCCAGCAAAACTTACCAGCGAAGGGTCGAGTCCGGGGCTTTTATCCGGGAATGGGGCCGTAAGCACCAGCCCCTCGAGGCTGCGCAGGCGCGACAGGGCTACATAGGTCTGTCCCGAAGCAAAGGCACCCGACACATCGATCACAGCCTTGTCGAAGGTGAGGCCCTGGCTCTTATGAATGGTGATGGCCCAGGCCAGCTTCAGCGGCAGGTGGGTAAAGTTGCCGGCCACTTTTTCTTCAATTTCGTTGGTGGTCTGGTTCAGGCTGAATTTTTTATTTTCCCAGGTGTAAGGCTCCACTTCCGTGGAAGGCGAACCGTCAGTAAAACGCACCACAACCGTGTCGTCGCTGATGTCGTCAACAATACCGATCTTTCCGTTGAAGTAGCGTCGCTCGCCCGAGTAGTCGTTTTTTATGAACATGACCTGGGCGCCGATTTTTAACTCGAGGGTATATTCGACAGGAAACTGCGATTCGTTGAAGTCGCCATCCACCCTGGCGTCGAAACGGTACACCTTGCCCCTGAGCTTTTCGAGGGCTTTGCGGTTTATTTGGTCAGCCTTCTGGTTGTGGGTGGTCAGGAAGATCCAGCCTTCGTTTTCGGTGGGGTCGAACCCGGGCTGGTAGTGGCTGTTGAGCAGGGCCATGTCGCTGGTGCTGAGCTGGTTGTTGCGCAGGTTATTGAGCAGCTCAATGAAACGCAGATCACTCTGGCGGAAAATATTTTCCAGTTCAATATAAAGTGGGGGTTGTTGCTTCAGCGCCTTGGCTTCGAAAAAATGCATGGAGGAGTAGTGCCACCTGAGCAGCTCCCATTCGTCGTTTTTAACCACCGGTGGCAACTGCCAAAGGTCGCCGATAAACAGGATTTGCAGCCCGCCGAATGGCAAGTCCCTTTTTCGGCGCACATGCCTCAAAATGGTGTCGATGGCATCGAGCAGGTCGGCCCGCAGCATACTCACCTCGTCGATAATGAGCAGTTCGAGCTCCCTGAGCATGTTGCGTTTGGTGGCGTGGAGCTGAATTTTGCCAATAAGGCTCTGCGGGGTGTTGATCTGGGTGCTGAGGCTGGTGCGGTCCAGGCCCTGAAGTGAGGGCAAAAACGATCCGAACGGCAACTGAAAAAGTGAGTGAAGGGTTATGCCGCCGGCATTGATGGCTGCAATGCCCGTTGGGGCAGCAACAATTGACTTTTTGTGGGTATATTCCACAATTTTGCGCAGAAAGGTGGTCTTACCCGTGCCCGCCTTTCCCGTAAGGAAAATATGACAACCCGTATGGTTGATGAAGCGCGAAGCCAAGGCAGCGGGTGAAGGGTAGCTTTTCATTCTTGCACGAGATTTTTCCCCGGAAGGGTAAAACTAATAAAATTCGGATAGCCCGAAAAGGAATTTGCCTCCTTTCGGGGAATAAAAAAAGCGCAGCTGCTGCAGCCACGCTTTTTAAAGATTTGTTGATACGGGGTCTTAGAACCTGTAGCCCAGCGAAATACCAAAGCCGGTGTTTTTAAAACTGGCTTCACTGTTCACGGAGGTGTTTTCAGCGTTGATTTCGGCCAGACCAAGCTGGGTGTTGATTTGGAAAGAGAGGCCACCGGCCAGCTCATAACCGAAGAACACATTGGCACCAAAATCGAGTGGCTTGAATTGATTAAATCGCACCAAACCGTCGTATTCTTTAGTATATTCAATGTCCTCGGTAGTAGTGGTGTTGTTTATTGTGTATTCCACTTTGCCGGTGATTCCATAGCCCACGTAAGGCCCGAAGCCGAGTAAGAACCTTCCGTTGCCCAGCTGCGGCTTGTAAAGGAAGCTAATGGGCACTTCGATGTAACCAAGGTTGTATTCGAGCGAGAGGTCCTGTCCGAACAATTCGTCTTTTGCCTTGGCACCTTTGGTAGAAAAAAGCACTCCGGGCTGAACAAAAAAGTCGGGAGCTACCGGAATCTCAACCACTACCCCGGCATTAAATCTTGGAACAAGGCTGAGTTCGAGGGCATCGCCATCAAAGTCCTTACCATTAATATTCTGAAGGTCGAAACCTCCCCTAAGCCCGAAGGAAACCCCCTGGGCCTGGGCAGTGAATCCTGCCAGGAGGAGAAAAGCAATTGCTACTAACCATTTATTTTTCATAAACATTTGAATTTTAGGGATAACAAAATATTCTAAAAAACTTGGATTCAAAGCCTCTAGTTGCCGGCGGCTTCCCGTTCGGCATCCTGAAGCATTTTCTCGTTTGCGGTGATGGCAAACTCTACGCGTCGATTCTGTGCCCGGCCCTCGGCAGTTTCATTGCTGTATTTTGGCTGCTCTTCGCCAAAGCCAATAATGGTGAGGCGTTTCGCCAGGATGCCCTTAGTGATAAGGTAATCGGCCACGGCACCTGCCCTGCGCTCAGAGAGAGTCTGGTTGTAACTGTCAGCACCCACGCTGTCGGTGTGGCCATGAATTTCAATATCGGTATCGGGATACCTGTTGAGGATGATCACCAGCTTGTCGAGGTTTTCTTTTGCCGGTGCAGTCAGCGCAGAGCTATCGAAACCAAAAAGAATATCGTTGGTAAACTCAACCACGATGCCTTCGCCTACTCTTTCTACATTCACGCCCGGAATCTGTTCCTGAATCTCCTGGGCTTGCTTGTCCATTTGGTTGCCAATAATGGCACCAGTAGTACCACCTACGGCAGCTCCGATCACAGCTCCAGCAGCAGTATTTCCTGAGGCCCGTCCAATAATGGCGCCTGCAGCAGTACCGGCGGCAGTGCCTATGGCAGCCCCCTTCTGGGTGCGGTTCAGGGTTTTACAGCCCTGAAAAAGCATGGCTGCCGACAAAATTCCAATTATAAACAGTTTGGTCGTCTTCATAAATCTTCAATTTTAGGTTAATATATATTCATTCTTGGGTGGTTTTATGAAAACTATGCAAACACAATTGCAATGCCACTATATTTGTTATTATTTATTTGATTTAAAATCAATAAGTTGCAGAAATTATTTAATTATTTTAGTTTCGTTTGTGAGAAGGCGTTTTCTCATTTTGGGAAACAAAAACACCTTTTTGTTTCAGTAAAAAAGCCTTTTGTTTCAATTCTTTTTGTGAAAACTTATGGCAACACCACCGCCGGGAGCCAGCAAAAGGTTCAAAGAACTTTGTGAGGTTACCTCCATTTCTTCAATCTTGTAATCGGTTGGGTTATCAAACCAATGAGCATCAGGGGCGTCGGCATAGATCCTTGCAAGATAGGTGAAGCCGGGCTCCAGGAAGTCGGTTCTAACGGTAATATTTCTTTTGTCCTCGTTGGTTACGCTACCCAGGAACCAGTTTCCGGTTTCACGCTCCTGGCGTGCAATGGTTACAAACTCGCCAATTTCGCCATCGAGCACCCTGGTTTGTTCCCAGTCAACCCCCACATCCTTAATGAATTGAAATGCGGGATGACCTTCGTAGTTTTCGGGCAAATCGGCGGCCATTTGAATGGGGCTGTACAGCACCACATAAAGGGCCAGTTGATGCGCCAGGGTAGTGTTTACCTGGTTGTCGGGCTTGGTTGGTCCGAGTTTGATGTTAAAAATGCCGGGTGTATAATCGATGGGGCCAGCCAGCATGCGGGTAAAGGGCACAATGGTAAGGTGCTCAGGCGGGTTACCACCATCGCTGGCCCAGGCGTTAAACTCCTGTCCGCGTATGTTTTCCATGGCAAATTTGTTGGGCCAGGTGCGTCTGAGCCCGGAAGCCATGGCCGATTCGTGCGAGTTGACGGCCACCTTGTGCCGGGCTGCTGTTTCAATCACTTTCTGATAGTGATTCACCATAAACTGGTTGTGATGGTATTCTCCTTCGGGGATGATGGTGCCTACGTAACCTGTTTTTACCGCGTTTATACCCAGATGCTCAATCAGGGCATAAGCGGTGTCGAGCTGTTGCTCGTAAGTGGTTACGGCTGCGGATGTTTCGTGGTGCATAATTATGTCCACCCCCCTGGCCCTGCCGTAATTCACCACTGCTTCGATGTCATAGTCGGGATAAGGAGTCACGAAATCGTAAATGCCTTCACGGTTGGCCGTGCCAATCCAGTCTTCCCAACCGGTGTTCCAGCCTTCAATCAGTAGGGCATCGATGCCGTTGTCGGCGGCAAAGTCGATATAGCGCAGGGCATTGTCGGTGGTGGCGCCATGGCGGCCACCTGCCATGGCCCAGGTCGAAATGTCGAGGTGCATCTCCCACCATATTCCCACGTATTTGAGGGGCTTGAGCCAGGAAGTGTCTTCCATCTTGCTGGGTTCGTTCAGGTTGAGAATCAGTTTTGATTCAATGAGATCGCCGGCGCGATCAGCGATCTGAATCATTCGCCAGGGCGTATTGAATGGTGTTTTCTGCTCCACCTTGTAATCGCGCCACGAACCCACCAGGTTGGTAGTCATGCTTAGTTTCTCAGGGTCAATCGCCAGCGTCATGGAAGAATAATTGATCAGGGCGGCTTCATGGAAACTCAGGTACACGCCGTCGTCGGTTTTCATTGTAACGGGTGTGTTGACGGCGTTTACCGGAATATGCGTTTGCGCCAAATTTGGGTGGTTGCGTTTACTCAGGGCATCGATCTCACTAAAACGTGTGGTGCTGTAGAGGTGCTCCGAAATGTCCCAGTCGCCGGGTGTCCACCATACCTTGTGATCGCCGGTCAGATTAAACTCGGTTCGTTCTTCAGTAATAAACACTTCGCCCATGTTTTCCTGCTCAGGGAATTCGAAACGGAAGCCAAGCCCATCATCATATACCCTGAAAACCAGGTCGAATTTTCGCTTCAGCCCTTCCTTTTCGGCGAAAGCCAGTTTGAGTTCATTGAAGTGGCTATCGACAAAGCGCTGCTCGCCCCATGGCATCTCCCAGGTTTCGGAAAACTTGCGGGTTGTGGTTTCTGTAATTTTCAGGCCGTTTATCAGGGGCGGGTCATCCCGAAATTCAAAGGCCAGGCCCGAGGTATCCACCAACATTTTCCCTTGGTATTGCACAGCGTAAGCGGCTTGTCCATCAGCTAGTGTAAACACCTCGATCTTAATTTCCCCGGAAGGGGACTCTATGGAAGTAACCAGGTCTTTTTTACAGCCTGACAGATTGAGAAGCAGCAAGGCAGGAAGCCAAAGCGCGATCATTTTTTTCATGACGTTTTTTTTGCTACAGTTTGATAAAAATTTTCTTACGATAAAGGATGGTTGCCGGAATAAACAGGATGCCGAGAAAAAACGAAGCATACAACAGGCTTGCAAGTTTTGGGGCAATGCCAATGCCGGTAAGCATTTGGAAGGCATGCTGGCTGAGTGGAAGGCCGCCGTAGTTGAGGCGGTAGAAAATTAGCGAGAGCAAGCCTGCAAGCACGTATACAGCAATGGCATTGGTGCCGAGAATAACCCAGGGTTTGGTGCCAAAGGTTTTTTTCTCCATATCGATCAGGTAATAGCATGCTGCCAGGGCCATGCTCGCCATGCCCGAAGTAACCATCACATATGAGCTTGTCCAGATAGGCTTATTGAGCGGGAAGTGCAGGCTCCACACATAACCAATGACACATGCCACAAGTCCGGCCAGGAACATCCATATTGCCTTTTTCTCCTGGCTGTGCGGGCTCAGGATAATTTTCCCCACCAGCATGCCGGTAATGCCGGTGGCAATAGCGGGCAAGGTGCTTAGCAGGCCTTCGGGGTCCCATGTGACTTGCCACATGCGGCCGGGCAAAAGAAAACTGTCGACCCAAGCGGCCAGGTTGGCGCCAGGCTCAAGCATGGGCTGCCCGTAACCGGGAGTCGGAATAAACATCAGCGCCAGCCAGTAAACTATCAAAATGGCTGTTCCCACAATGGCCTGCGTTTTCCATTTGGTTCCAACAAATAGAAACGCACATGCCACAAATACCAGGGCAATACGCTGCAGCACACCAGCCACCCTGAGTTCTGCAAAGTTGAAGTATGGCCAAAGGTTCAGAAAAATGCCCACGGCAAATATCTTCAACCCCCTGAAAAGGATTTTTCGGTAGATACCCGGAAGAGGCAAGCCTTTTTCCAGCTGTTTGGTGTAGGCAAGCGCAATGCTAACGCCCACAATAAAAAGAAAGAAAGGAAAAATCAGGTCGGTAGGTGTAATGCCATGCCATGGCTTGTGCAGCAGGGGCGAATACACATGACCCCAATTGCCGGGATAGTTCACAATAATCATGCTTCCGATGGTGAAGCCGCGGAATACATCGAGCGAGATAAGCCTTTCCGAGAGTTTCTTGTTCATACTGTTTTGGTATTAAGGTGGGTATAAATTTTTCCTGCAGTTATTAATCAATTGTTGTCTTCTTCTGCCTCGTCGCCATCGTCTATGCTGCTTGTTTCTGGTAAAATCAGGCTGGCTTCAGCGCTGCTTATTGTTTCAACACTTTTCAGCTTTCGCTGGATGGCGCGGGTGCGTTTGCCCATTACTTCGTCGATCTGGTTGCTGGCCGTCTGGATGTTCTTCTGGGCTTTTTCGAGCATGCCGCCGAAGTTTTCGAACTCTTTTTTCACGGCGCCCAGAATTTTCCAAACCTCGCCACTGCGTTTCTGAATGGCCAGTGTACGGAAGCCCATTTGCAGGCTGTTGAGGATGGCAGCCAGGGTGGTAGGTCCGGTTACGATCACCTTGAACTCGCGCTGCAACTGCTCAAGCAGGCTGGCACGGCGCACCACCTCTGCATATATTCCCTCGAAGGGCAGAAACATGATGGCAAAATCGGTGGTATTGGGCGGGTCAATGTATTTGTCGTGAATGTCGCGGGCCATTTTCTTGATGGTAATTTCAAGGGTTTTGCTGGCTGCCTCAATCATGGCCGGGTCGGCCACGTCATAAGCATCGAGCATTTTTTCATACACGTCTTTTGGGAACTTGGCGTCGATGGGCAGGTAAACCGAATCGAGGCTGTCGTCGCGGCCGGGAAGCTTGATGGCAAACTCCACGGCATCGGACGAGCCTTTTTTGGTTTTCACGTTGGAGTCGTATTGTTCTGGAGCCAGCACCTGCTCAAGTAGCATGGCCAGTTGTACTTCGCCAATGCCGCCGCGGGCCTTCACATTGCTAAGCACCCGTTTCAGGCCGCCCACATCCTGGGCAAGGGTTTGCATTTCGCCGAGCCCCTTTTGCA